>VXRC01000001.1 GCA_009838645.1 Gemmatimonadota bacterium
CACGGCATGCGCAAGGATTTCATCACCGCGCCGCTGCAGATGAGCCCGCAGGAAGGAAAGGGATTCAACGCGTGGTGGCCCATGCCCTTCAAGGAAAAGGCCGTGCTGGAAGTGGAAAACCAGGGCGACGAAGGCTACTTCCATTACTTTTACATCGACTGCGAGGCCTATCCCACCGTTGACGCGGTGGCGGATCAGGCGTATTTTCACGTACAGTGGCGCCGGGAGGCCGATACGAAGGGCTGGGCCTTCGAGGAAGGGCTCAAACCCGACGAATACCGGAAGGACCCGCGCTGGCTGAATACGAGCGACCGGGACAACTACGTCATCTGCGACGTCGAGGGCGACGGTATCTACTGCGGCGCCCACCTGGACATCGACTGCTTTCAGCGGAACCCGAACGACTGGTACGGCGAAGGCGACGACATGATGTTTATCGACGGAGAGGCGTGGCCCCCGTCGCTGCACGGGACCGGCACCGAAGACTGGTATCACGGCGCGTACGGTCCGACGACGGAGTTCCAGGCGCCGTACCACGGGATCATACTCTACAGCGGGAACCCGGACTGGAGATTCAAGGGCAAGAACACCGTATACCGTTATCATATTGAAGATCCGATCCGGTTTCGGAAGAGCTTCCGCATGTCCATCGAGCACGGCCATGCGAACAAACTGAGCAACGATTACGCCAGCACCGCCTACTACTATCTTTCCGAACCACGGAGCGGCGGACCGGTCCTGTTGCCGGTCGACGAACGACTGCCGCGACCGAACGAGGAGTGGTACGGCTGAGGACGAGCAGCCCCATTATTGGAGGTCCAGATGTTATCACAGGAGCAGGTTGAGTTCTACCACGAGAACGGTTACATGACCGTCGACAAAGTGCTTTCCGACGCGGAGGTCGCGGATCTGCAGCGGGTGACGGACGAATTCGTTCAGAAAGCGGCCGCCTTTACCGAACACACGGATTTTTACGATCTCGAGCCGGGGCACTCGGCGCACGATCCGCAGGTGCGCCGCCTCAAAAGCCCGATCGATCACCACGACGTGTACATGCGCACCATCAAACACGACAACATCCTGGACATCGTCGCGCAACTGATCGGCGACGACATCCGGACCAACGGCAACAAGCTGAACATGAAGTCCGCCGACTATGGCAGCCCGGTGGAGTGGCACCAGGACTGGTCCTTTTATCCCCACACCAACGACGACATTCTGGCCGTGGGCGTCTGCATCGATGAGATGACCGAAGCCAACGGCGCCCTGCTGGTGATTCCGGGCTCCCACAAAGGCCCGACTTACAATCACCACCAGGACGGAAGGTTCTGCGGCGCGGTGAACGATCCCGATTTCACCGCGGAAAACGTCGTGGCGCTCGAAGTGCCCGCAGGCGGGATATCCATCCATCACGTCCGGACGCTGCATGGTTCAGCGCCGAACTATTCGGGCGCACCACGGCGCTTGCTCTTGTTCCAGATGGCTGCCGCCGACGCCTGGCCGCTCACGGGAGCGGGCGACTGGGACGTCTTCAACGGCAACCTCCTCCGGGGCGAACCGACCAACGTACCGCGCATGGCCGACCTACCCGTGCGCATGCCCCTTCCCGGACCGGAACGAGGCGGCTCGATCTACGAGACCCAGTCGGTCCTCGAGAACAAGACCTGGGCCCGGTGAACGAGCCCGCCCATAGCGAGTCGGAACACAGGCATCCGATCCTGTTTTTCGATGGCGTGTGCGGCCTCTGCAACCGGTTCGTCGACTTTATGCTGCAGGCCGACAGGCAGCACCGGTTCCGGTTTGCGCCGCTTCAGGGCGAAACCGCGCGACGCCTGCTGGGAATGCATAATCAGGCCGGTGGCCACGAGCCGGGCGATCCCCAGGCGGGCGATCCCCGATCTTTCATATTCCTCGATACAGACAGGCAATACGAACAGTCCAATGCCGTTTTGCACGCCCTGATACGATTGGGCGGCGCATGGCGATTGATCGCCGTGCTGTATGTTTTTCCACGTCCCCAGCGCGATTTCATCTATCACATCGTCGCGCGCAACCGGTACCGCTGGTTCGGCAGGCGCGACGCGTGCAGGATGCCCACGCCCAAAGAACGCGATCGGTTTCTTCCGTGACGGGCGACATCGATTTGTGTCCTGTACATTCGATCTGTGTCGTCCCTCTCCTCGCTACCCTCCCATCATGACCGCCAAATTCACTTCAGACAACCATCCCTTCGTTACCCCCGACGTAGTCAACGCGCTACCGAGCAAGCCCGCGGATTTCCGATCGTCTTACGGATCAATGCCTCCTCAATACGGGGAATTGCGCATACCGGCCGGGCGTGGTCCTCATCCGGTGGCTGTGGTCCTGCACGGCGGTTGCTGGCTGTCGATTTACACTGACCTGCGCAACGCGAATGCGCTGGCCGACGCCCTGCGGGACGAGGGCATCGCGACCTGGAACGTCGAATACCGGTGCGTGGACCAGGAGGGCGGCGGATGGCCGGGGACTTTTCACGATGCCGGGAATGCGACGGACCACCTGCGCACCCTGTCCGCGGATCACAATCTCGACCTGGACCGCGTCATCACCATCGGTCACTCGGCGGGCGGACACCTGGCCCTCTGGACGGCGGCACGCCAACGGCTGCCTGAGGAAAGCCCGCTCTGGACCGCGGACCCGTTGCCGTTACGCGGCACCGTCGTACTGGGCGGCCCCGGTGATCTGAATCGGTTTATTCCTCATGCGGACACGGAGTGCCGGCAGGGCGTGGTGACGGAACTGCTTGGATGTGCCGGCGTATCATCCAAAGAACTTGAGAAGCGTATAGCGGGGCGATTTCGATGCGGATCGCCCATAGAAATGCTGCCCCTGGGCCTTCCGCAGGTCATGATCAGCACGGAACACGACTGGGTGGTACCGCTGGAACTGGGTGAGGCCTACGCGGCGGCAGCCCACGCGGCCGGTGACCCTGTCGAACACGTCATCATCCCGAACGCCGGCCATCACGAGTTCATGGTACCGGGTTCCGCGACGTGGCCCACCGTACGCCAGGCCGTGCGTTCGCTGCTCGAAACCTGAGACGACCTGCAGGTCAGGTCTATTATCGAAAGGCCATGTCATGCCCAACATCACCGTAAAACCTGACTGCAAGAACGCGCCAAAGAAGGCCCTGTTGCGGGATTTCATCTCCGCCTTCGCGCATGCCGATATCGAAGGCGTCCTGTCGCCGATGAGCGACGATATCGTCTGGAACCTGGTGGGCGACAGCGTGATCGAAGGAAAAGAGAACGTCCGCGCATTGCTGGAAGCGATGAAAGGGGTCGGAACGAGCGACCTGGTCATCGAATCCATCATCACCCATGGCCGGGAGGCGGCAGTCAACGGCGTGATCCGATCGAACTCGGGCCAGGCCCACGCCTTCTGCGATGTGGTTCAATTCACCAGTGCGGCGAGCATGAAGATAAAGACCATGACCTCCTACTCGATCGCCCTAGACGATGAGTAGGCCTAGCCGACCAGAAACGCCCCGGACGAGGCGGACGCGTACCTTGCCTAGCTTCCAAAGGCCCTGCTAGAGAATACCTCGCGAGCACGGTTGTTGGAGTTGGAGTCCGGTTAAGGCAAAAACCTCGACCGATTATCGTAAAACCCGACGCGAAAAGGATATGATCATGGATTTGCTTACGTCGTATGGCACGGTGCTGAACAAAAATAGCAGCCGTTAATCTTCCAGAACAGATGGCGCCTTCGCGCTTCATTTACTGCGCTATGGCACGATGCGAAGCTGCCCAGATATTCCATGTTGGACACAATAAAACTGCTCACAGTAACACACGGAGCCATATGTACCTCGTGATCGCCGTTCTGCTGGGCATTATGGTTAAGGTAATAGTTCGCCATGGCCGGCTTCATCCTCTTTGTTATATTGTTACTTACATTCCCGAGATTAGTTGGATCATTCAGGTTTTCAATCAGGTAGTCTGTTCGACATCAGCATTTCACAAAATTGCAAAGGTGTCATGTTGGCGAAGGAAACACCCTTATTGGGATCTCCGACGATTCGCCGGGCCATTTCAGCTTTTCTCTCAAGCGCCTGCACAACAACCTCGTCGAGCGTATCTTCAGCAATCAAGCGGAGATAAGTAACCCCCAATTCCTGGCCAATACGATGGTTACGGTCTTGGCTTTGTGCATACAAATCATATCTCCAGTTAAGCGTCTCATAGATGGCGTAGGTTGCGGCCGTCATTGTGAATCCAGTTCCGGCGGCCGCGGGGTTGGCGATGAGCAGGTTTACCTTCCCGTCCGATTGAAATGACTGGACAATGTCTTGCCTTTCGTCAGTAGGCGTACCCCCATACAAACTCACCACCCCATAGTGCTGGTATCTTTCCACAAGATCCTCAATGGTACGTACGTAGTATGACCAGAGGATCACTTTTCTGCCACACGAGCCAATTAGCTCATGTAACATCCTATCTAATTCTTCGAACTTTGCGGGTTCGCGTTTTTCTTCTGGATTGACTAGGGCAGGATTGCTTGCAATCTGGGATAATCTTAGAAGTCGAGTGAAAGCCGTCGACGCGAAGGCCTGAAACTCCTCCCCATCCATGCTACTTACGTCCCTCACGATACCGTCACGTGTGTCACAGTAGAGTTCGCGCTGCCAAGGCGGAAGAGGGACGTATATATCCACAAAAGTTTTTGCTGGCAAATCTAAGCATTCCTCCTTGGTGCGGCGGAGCAAATAAGTGGATATCCTGGATGCAAGTTTCTCCTGTAAAATTGGGTTTTCAGTCGCATCGCCGTAGTCGATCATAAAAACATCGTAGGGTCCGAGAATGTTGTCATTGGTGACAAGGCCGATCTGGGTATGGATATCACTCGGGCTATTCGTGACAGGAGTACCCGTCAACAGCCACCGAAAATCTGCTAAGGGGGCTAAGTATCGTGCGGAAACACTAGTGAGGGAGTATCTACTTTTGACATAGTGCGATTCATCGAGCACCAGGACTGGATGGAGTCGGCGCATGAGTGCTCTGATCGGTGCTATCTCCCCTCTCGCCGCTTCGTAGTTTATAATAACAACATCCTCGAATACGTTCGCTAACAGTGCACGCCTTGTCCGAGCAGATCCCTCTATTATTCTGACGGTTAAAGTTGGAGCGAATTCTCTGATCTCCCGGCTCCATGTCCGCTTCAATGAATTCGGGCAAAGTACGAGCATGTGCTCTGCACGGTTCTGATGGCGCAACTTCAAGAATGCCTCAATTGCGGTTAGTGTTTTTCCCAACCCCTGTTCAAATGCAAGGATTCCACACCTTTGCCTGACAAGGAATTCACGGCCCTCGATTTGGTGGGACATTAGTTTGGGCACTAGCTAGACCTCCATGGCGAGTACCGTTGGAGGCGGTGTTCGAAATCCTCCAACCCCTCTTGCAGGTCTTTATACTCATCACGGGTTATCGACTTGACATCCTTTAGGGAAGCAGATTGTAACCCGAGTGTAAATTGACGCAGGTGTAGACGGAAAGCTCCGACGCCAGCGGGACGAGACGCCAGCAAGTCAACGCAACGTTGTAATTCGTCGACCACCTCATCGTCGAACTCCTCGTCGCGCTCCAACGCACGTTCCAGCTGTCCATGTAGTCCTGAGATCTTGCCATTGATTCCGGTTTGGCCTGCCCGTAACTGATTTGCGATGTTGTGAGCGGCGTGGCGTTCGTGGGATTTCAAGACCTCCCATTTCTCCGGGTCTTCGCGATACTGTGCCATGTGTCTGGCATCCCGGTATTCTTTGAAGACGTCATGCCTGACCATCTCAAAGACCTCTCCTCTTAACTGCTCACCTTCGGCAGTGTTAGCTTTCACCTTCGCCCCGAAACCTGTTGCCTTGCTGATTTCCTCCAAAGTACTAAAGTGATTAAGGGCTAACCTCTGAGCGTCGTCATCGTCGACGAACTCCACGAACTGTTTAGCGAACTTATACGCATCTCTCAACCGGGAGGCCCAAGACGTGCTCTTTCCCATATGGGAAGCAAGTTCTGTCAAACTAAACAGGGCTGAATCACCCTCGACCTTCTCGTAGATAAACATTGCCTGTACATACCTGCCCCAATTCCTCACACCAGAACCACGAACATGAATCTGTGCGAGAAGTACTGCGTTTTCCCTTTCTGAAAAATTAGGTGGAAGAACCTTGACTTTTACCCTTCGATATCGACTTTGGTTCGGCTTTCCTTCGTATCGCCGAGACAGATCACGGAGGACTGTTACCCTGGTTGCACCCTCTATCACTAGGTATCTATGGCCTTCGCTAGGCCAAACGTAAATTGGTTCTAACTGGCCAAGATCGTCGATGGACTTTCTCAGTGCATCGTAGCCGTTAGTCCGCATCAGGGTGGCTTCCATTTCATCTTCGCTAGGAATCCCCTCTGTTAGATATGGGATGAGCCTCGGATTGTCCGACCAGAGATGGACATCGTCGAAGACGTCTAGTTCATCTGCAGGAAGCTGGTATTCCGTTCCTCCAATGTGTTCACGATAGTAATTCGGGACCGGGTTAAATTGCTTTTCACTCATCTGAGTCATCTCCTATATCCAATGATGGCACTGCCATCGGTGGTAAGTTTGAAAACAGTGGTGGAGCAGCAGGTACCTGGTCGTTGCAAATCGGGTCAAGAAGCCGAATGAGAAAAGATTCCACTCTATAAGAGAGGAACGGACCGACTGGAGCCGCGCTAAAATAGGTGGTATCGATGTCCTGGATGCACCGGATTGATGTCTTTGCTCGAGGATGAGTTATGTGTTCCCACAGGCGACGACGGATGTTATTAGTCCTCCCAGCGTAAAACACGGGATAGCCACCATAAGCACAAGAGAACGAGTGCAACATGTATACACCTCCGATTCCATACGGAATGCGTGACACCTCCTCGTTACATAGCAGCATCGGTCCAACCCAATCCAAAACAATTCTTGTTTCGACAAGTTCAATCATGATATCGACAAAGTATATACCGCCTCAGCAAAAAGCAACAGCTTTTTTTCCTGAGATGGTTAATACTATTCTTTTGTTTAGTTGTCTCAGGTGGTATATTCTGCATGGGGGGAGTGACTATGCAGAAAGATCAAATGGTCTTCTATGAACCGTCCATTTCACAATCCGATAACACGGATATGAGTTGTATAGATTTGTTCTCTGGGGCTGGTGGAATGGCTGAGGGATTTCGACAAGCTGGATTTAAAGTCCTTTCAGCGAACGACGCAGATCCGGCTTCAACTGAGACTTTCCGAGATAATTTCCCAGAAGCTCGTTTCATCAAGGGCCCTATTGAACTTCTGCAACCTGAGAACTTGGTTAATGGACACAGCATAGTTGAAGGCGAAATTGATTGTGTCATTGGCGGTCCGCCGTGCCAAGCATTCAGCATAAACAACCATCGAAGATCAGCAGAAGATGATCGGGCGGGGCTGTTTCGTGATTACCTTCGAATCGTTAAAGCACTGAAACCCCGCACTCTTGTGATGGAGAATGTTCCAGGTATCCTGTCGATCAACAACGGTGCTGTCGTTAAGGAAATCGAGGAATCCCTGGCTGCACTCGGATACCAGAGCAAGACACGGATACTTTATGCTGAGGAGTACGGAGTTCCCCAGGAGCGAAGGAGGGTTTTTATTACAGCCACCAGATTGGGCTGGGATGACTCCCTAATCCCAGATGGCACCTATGGTCCAAGGCCAAAGCCATCCAAACACTCAGGGCACTTTATTCATCGATGGCGACGTTGTAACAGCATGGTGTACGGACATATGAACTCATTAACTGTCGGCGCCGCTATCGGCGATCTGCCTGAGATTGAAAACGGTGGAGGCTCTGACATGATGAAGTTTGGCAGCCCCCCGAAGACTCAGCTCCAGTTCTTATTACGAGATAAAGCGGAATACGTCTATAATCATTATACGAGGTGTTTAAGTGAGAATATGATGAAGCGGATACAGGTAGTTCCTGAAGGCGGATCTTGGAGGGACCTTCCGTGGGATCTACTTCCTGCTGGTATGAGACGGGCAAATCGTAACTCACATACGAAACGCTACGGCCGTCCGAGATCAAGATCCAGAAGCTGTACAATACTCACAAAGTGTGATCCTCACTGGGGAAGCTACATACATCCTACGCAGAATCGCACGCTCTCGGTCCGGGAGACTGCTCGAATACAGTCGTTTCCAGATCGATTCCGGTTCTACGGTGGGATTGGCTCTCAGTATGCCCAAGTTGGGAATGCCGTTCCTCCTCTTCTAGCGGCCGCCATTGCTAACTCAGTCAAGCAGCATCTAGTAAAGCGGCGGTAGACCGTAGTGATGAGGCATCTGAATGCCCGATATCTTCGATCCGCGTAAGCGTAGTGAGATTATGGGCAAGATCAGAAGTACGGGCACCGCACCAGAAGTCCATTTGCAGCGTATGGTTCGGGCAATACTGGGCCACCGCTGGCGCATTGAGTACAACGTGGGTGATCTACCAGGGAAACCAGATGTACTCATTCCTACCCTGTCGCTCATTGTGTTCCTCGATAGCTGTTTCTTCCATCAATGCCCGCAGCACGGACGAATCCCAGACACTAATCAAGCCTACTGGAAGCCCAAGCTGGCGAAGAACGTCAAACGCGATAGAGCTAACCGTCGTAAATTAAGGTCAATGGGTTACAGTGTGTGGCGGTTCTGGAGCCACGATTTGAACGGTCGCCGGATTGAGGTTACATATAGCAAACTAGAAAGGCGGCTCCTGCTGCGTGTGGAAATGTGGAATCGACTAGGGAGACCAAGATCTCCGGGAGTCACTGTAGGACGTCTATAAACCAGCTATGCGAAGGGCAATCGGCTAGACAGTCTTTACGGCAACGTAACACAGTACCTAGCACAAATAAGGGCACTGTAGACACTGCCAAAATGTTGTAAGTGCGTACAGCAGGATTCCATGGAATTCCCGGAATTACCAAACGGAGCCCCGAAAGTGACAGAGCGCAGACCACGTCCTCAAATGCCCACATTCGTGAAGGCCTTGATTGTCATGATGATAGGCATTCTTGCCGGTGGAACATTAAATTTCATGCTTGGCGATCAGGGCGCCGATACGCCCGCCTTTGCGATCTACGGTGGGGTACTCGCACTCGTGATCTACATCGTACAAGCGCGATTGAGAGCGCGAAAGAAGTAGGAAGCCGGTCTGGGTACAGGTGAGACGCAGGCGGGTAGCCGGAGGGAAGCGGATTGCAACCCGGTGGGAAGCTGGGAGCTACACGGCCAGCACTTCCCGTAGTGCATCCAGAAAGGCATCGTTCTCTTCGGGCAGGCAACCCGATGGTGACCCGCAGGTCTCGTTCCAGCATGGGATACCAGCTCACGTCGAGAATCAGCACACCCCGGTCAATGAGTCCGTGGAAGATCTAGGTCACAGGACGTTCCGCCTCGAAGAGTATGAAGTTGGCGTGCGACGGTTAGGGTTAATTGCCGGCAGAGGTCCCGCAGGGCTTCGAAGACCCGTTGTCTTTCCGCCCGGATCATCGACGCACGTTCCTCGATCAGCGCATCGTGACCGAACCTGAATGCACCGAGCGCGTCAACTACCAGATTCCGGTCTTCTGGCTGAAGAGAGACTTCGTGGCCATGTCGACCGTAACGAAACATGTCGGTTTCCACAATAAAACATACGCATTCCCGTGGCGATGAAAGAGGAGTCCGGTGAAGAAGGCATCTGGATATTAGGAACCACTTTCCGAATCAAGCAAGGGACCGACTTGCCGGAGGCGCTACAGGAGAGGGCCTTGCGGGCACGCCTGGTGGAGTTGGAGGCTAACCGAGAAAGGTGACAGCCCGCATAAGCATTGTCGGGGCAGAAGTAACCTAACGCTGGGAGATTGGCTCAGTTGACCTGCCGGTCCACAGATACTCAGCGAAAGGCATTGGGTATATGTTGAACCGAGATAAAAAATTGTCAAAAAGCAATTGACATGCGAATAGGCAATGACTATATTGCCCTTCGACACTAACAACCACCTTCCAAAGGAGCGAGAAAATGACGACGAGAAACAATGATCCGCAGGTCATCGAAGTCAAGACTGTCACCATTGAAGTAAACGACCATAAGGTGGAGATGCATGGCGGACCAGCGACAGGCCTTGAGATAAAGGAGGCCGCGATCAAACAGGGGGTCAGTATTCAACTGAACTTCGTTTTACAGGTCCAACTGCCGAACGGATCAAGCAAGGTAATCGGAGATGGGGACAAGGTACCATTGACTGATCACCTCGCCTTCACCGCTATCGCCGCGGATGACAATAGCTAGGGACGTCCAATGAAACAAGATGTAGCTACCGCGATTGAGGAGTTGAAACGAGCGTTTCCGTCCTCCGTAGTATGTAGTTCGGAGGACGGAAGCGGGGGGGCGTACGTTGTTATCGAGAATGTCGAAATCGGGGATCGGTATCAGCCATCGACCACTTGGCTTGGAGGCCATATCACGGCGCTATATCCATACGCCGACATATATCCACACTTCATTGGAGACGACGTAAGCCGAATAGACGGTGTGCCTTTTGAACCGCCAATTACCGCCGGAGCTCAGTTCCTCGGTCGACCGGCCTTGCAGGTGTCTCGTCGCAATAACCATACTCAGAACTATCCTCAGACAGCGGTGGCGAAATTCGTTAAGGTATTACATTTCCTAGAGGAACTCCGATGACTGCGGAGACTTGCGACATCCTGGTGACTTCCAAGCATCACCAGCAAATCATGAAGCATCTGTATCCCGGCGATCATGATGAGTACGGTGCGATCCTTCGTGCTGGCGTCGTGCGCAATGGATCTTCCATGCGATTGTTGGTGCAAAACGTACAGCCGGCGGAATTCGGAACCGACTACGTCCCAGGCCAATACGGATACCGGGCACTCACACCTACCTTCATTCACAGAGAAATCATCAAGTGCCGGGATTCAGGCCTGGCTTACCTCGCAATTCACAACCATGGAAGTGATCGCAAAGTCGGATTCAGTAAAATCGATATCGATTCGCATAAACGCGGGTATCCGGCGCTCCTCGATATTGGCCGCGGAGTTCCGGTTGGTGCTCTAGTGTATGGCCACCGATCCGTGGCCGCTGATATCTGGCTGCCAGATGGTAGCCGTCGCACGCTTGGGTCATACCGTATCATCGGCAACGAGATTACAAGGCTTTACTCTCAACCCCGTCGAGCTCGTGGGTCGAAAAACGAGCACGATCGTCAAGTACGAATGTTCGGCTCAGCTGGACAACAGATCCTGAATGCGAGCAAGGTTGCTGTAATCGGGCTTGGTGGTGTAGGTTCGCTAGTGGCGGAATACCTCGCACGACTTGGGGTTGGGAATCTAGTACTCATCGATCCGGAAGAAATAGAACGCAGTAATCTTAGTCGTGTAGTTGGTGCTACAAGAATCGACGTTGAAATGGGTCAGCTCAAAACCCAGATTGCGGTTCGTCACATTCGGGAGATGGCGACAGATGCCACACTGCAGCCAATCGCCTTAGACGTTTCACGGAGGTCGGTTGCTCAGATTCTGCGTGATTGTGACTTCATCTTCCTAGCCGCAGACTCCATGCGAGCCCGGCTTGTTGTCAATGCTCTTGCCCATCAGTACCTCATTCCAACGATACAAATGGGTGCAAAGATACGGAGGGGTAATCGTGGCAGACTTGATGATGCCATGTGTGCGGTGCGAAATATCAGACCGGGTATAGGCTGCCTATGGTGTAACGGTCTGATCGATTCGACTCAGCTTGCTATTGAGGCAAAGTCGGACCAGGAACGAAAGAATCAGGCCTACGGTGTACAAGAAGCCAACCCTAGCGTGATCACTTTAAACGCAGTTGCTGCCGCCCATGCCGTTAACGACTTTCTGTTCGATTTTTTAGATCTTAGAAAAGATGAAACGGATACAGCCTTTCAGAACTTTCATTTCCATCATAGCAAGATACAAAACGTTATTCCGCGCCACGATAAGGAATGTAGAGAATGCGTACACAGGTTGGCTATGGGCGACGCACTCGAACTACCGGTTGTGGAAGGATGACGTGGTATCGCTGGACTTGGAAGTTTGTGCAAGGTCAATTCAATCATTGATTCTATTTCATATAGAGTGGGACAAAAAGGGAACCTGTCAATGACTCAGCGATTAGATTTCGACTTCGCAGCTTACTTTAAAGCACTCAGCACTACCGTGACCGCTCGAAGTCTTAGTTGGAAGAAGGTAAGTGAGCAAACCGGGGTCTCTCAGTCCACGCTATCTAGGATGTCAAAGGGCCGCCAACCAGACGCAGCCAGCCTTACGGCTCTCTCTGCGTGGTCAGGGCTCAACCCCGTAGATTTCACAAAAACTCCGAGGAACGAACCTGAAGCTGTTGCTAAGGTTACCAGGCTACTACGTGCGGACCCAAACCTTGATGAGGAAGGGGCTGACGCGCTCGAAGCCATCATCACGACGGCCTACGAGAAGCTCAAGCGGTAGACAACAAACCTCAAGACTTATTTGTCACTCTTGGACTGACGCGGAGTAGATGCGGTAACTCGTAATTGAGCAGCAAGTTTCTCCCTTTGCTTGACCTTCTCAGCGATTTTAGGGACAGCCTTTTTTAAAGCGCTGCGCAACTCATCTATTAGAGTCATGTCCACTTTAGCTGGACTGCACTTCTCCAGATACTTCTTGAGTTTGTCGTTCACTTTTCACCTCCGAGTTCTGAGGTTTCTGTGATCGTGTTGAGGGGTGCCGGCGACTCTAAGACAGGGCGAAGATTAAGTTCAATTCGTGGTAATGGTCCGAGACCAGTACGAGCGAGGTCGATAGCCGTGGGGTTCATTTCTACCGAAGACCGGTCGAATACGTAAGCGACATCTCCATTGTGCAGCAGCCACATAGGGTATCGCTCCCAATGACTAGCAGTAGCGTCGACGATCACCCGCGCAGCAACATGTGCTGTTTGCCATTGAGTGAAACTACAGTACTCTACTACCCACACGTATTGAGCAGTATCCAAGTGCATCATCAGTCCCACAAGGGTGTCACCTAGCTGTGAGTGGTGAACTCGGGCATCTTCTCGAAGCCTTGATATGGTCGTAATGAAGTAACGCCGAAGCTGAAGCGGTTCAGTTTGGGAACTGCACATGCGTGTTACTACATCCTCGACCTCTTTACTAAATACTTCTATCGCGTCAGCGGGATAGTAAACCTTGTCCGGTAACGCGACGACGAAAGCGTCGAACGAGTCGGCTGTGTAGTTAGAGGTATTCGACGGTGTTCCTGTTGAATTCAGTGTGACGGTGCTATATGGAAGTAGGTTATCGTCAACGGCCAGAAAGTTATCCACTTGCGACCAGACGTGCGATGACGAACTACTTGGAAGAATCGGTTTTTGCAGCCAGCTATAGCCGACGGCAACGATGGCGTGTTCCTCGGCATGCATGGCTACGAAGAGTGGAAATCCTGACTCTAGATAGGCCAACATCTGAGAGAAGAACGCTTCGTCCGAGGAGGAACTGCACTTTCCAACAACTAATGGGTAGCAGCCGGATGCCTGAAACACACGTTCGGCTCCATCTACATTGAAGCCCAGTGAGGGCACCAATCCGCCAGGATCGAATGGGGCGACTAGTTGTGTAATGTCGTGAACGAGGTATTCTCGATGTTGCGGGAACGTCTCGCTATAATACCGAAGTATGGCCCAACAGGCCACATGGGCGCACACAGCTATATCAACATGTTGGGCCATAGAAGGAAAACCCCATATGGGGAGTTGATGGCCAAGCAGGTTGACTGTGTGAGGTGACTGGATTGCACTTCCATGTGCACCGAGTCGGATGTTTGGCGAGAGCACTGATCGCCCTAAAGTGGCGACGATGGTTGGTCTCAGTACGATGTAGCCGAAGTAGTGGTCTTGTGGACGCTCGTCCGTAGATTTGATGTCTGACTTGACGTCGTCATACAGAACCGAACCATCAAAGAAGTGCAGACGGACACAATCTGCTCGATACTGACGACCCTTCTTTGTATAAAAGTTGTAAAACGTGCTCCGATAGTCTTTGTCTACGTATCCGTGCTCCACAAGCACGCCTTTAACTGCAGCGGTGACCTCCAGCTTGAGATGTTGACTTATCTTCTTAGGGCCGAACTCCGGGTCCAACACTTCTATGAGTTGATCGTAGTCTTGGGGTCCCTGGATTTCGATCCAATCATAAGAGGCCAATATGAACCTTGCCTATCGGTTGCTACGTCCTCGTTTGGGACGTCATGAAGCGCTAAAGGTACAACACCACGAAATCAGATGTCTTCACCAAGTACTGCCGGACAGTGTTCACCTCGTGGAAATGTCGTCACTATAGGTGGTTGCTATCCTGTCGCAACGCGTGCCACACGTAGTTACGAGAAACCTACCAAAAGGTTTCGGTCAAAAATGCAACGGGCCAAGTGGTCTCGTACCGTACCAGGTTGCCATCACTTGAATTGTGCATACTCGCGGTACGTTCCTATTTCCGCTGTTCCCGTTATTTCCGTCTTGCAGAAGATAACTTGTCACTATCTTTTGCCGTTGTTAGATGAGGCTTGTGAGGAATTCATGTCCACATGATATGCTGTAAATACAGTTAGCGCAATCGTGAACTAGAAGCCAGACAATGCTGTCTTCACAAACACCGTGGGACTAAGCTGTTAATCTCGGTGACTACCGATCAGTTTAATCCAAAGTTAACAACCGCTACGTATCGAGACGCAGCGTCCAGTTGTTCCACTTGTGGTCCGGCGAGCCATCCAGGGATCGATAGAACGCCTCGGCGGCGGCGTTCCCGGACATGACCGTCCAGATGACTTCGGACGCGACTATTGACCGGGCATGCGCAGTCACCGACGCCATCAACGCCTTTCCCACGCCCATATTCCGGGCGGAATCGACGACAAACAGCTCTTTGAGCACGAGCTTTGGCCGAAGGGTGTAGGTCCAATGGATCGGATAGGTGACCGCCATCCCAACCAGCTCATCGTCGTGTTCGGCGACGAACGCGGTGAACAGCCGCTCATCCCCAAATCCGTGCTCGAGGATGCTCTCCCGCGTCACGGCGAACTGGTCGATGTAGTCTTCGTACCGCGCCAGCCCCTTCATGAGTTCGAGCAGGCGATCGGTGTCTTCCGGAACGGCTAACCTGACGTGCATTTGGAAACGTCCGACTTCGGGGGGACTTTGGATGATCCTGGCGATCACACGAATTACGTGGCCAGCACTTCCCGCAGCGCATCGAGAAAGGCATCGTTTTCTGCCGGCAGTCCGATCGTCACGCGCATGCCTCGATCCAACATGGGATAGCGGCTGACGTCGCGAATGAGTACGCCCCGTTCGATGAGTCCGTGAAAGATCCCGGCCACCGGTCGGTCCGCCTCGAACAAGACGAAGTTGGCGTGCGACGGATGGGGGTTGATGCCCGGCAGGTCCCGCAGGGCTTCGTAGACCCGTTGCCTTTCCGACCGGATCATCGATGCACGCTCCTCGATCAGTGCATCCTGACCGATCAGCTTCCGTGCGGTAATCAGCGAGACGATGTTGACGTTGTAGGGAAGTTTGACTTTCTCGATCTCTCGCGCCACGGCAGGATCGGCAACGAGATACCCCAGGCGAAGGCCGGCCACGCCGAGGGCTTTCGAGAAGGTGCGCGTGATCACCAGGTTGGGATGACGGTCCAGCAGTTCAATACACGACACGCCGCCGAACTCGAAATAGGCCTCGTCCACCACGACCAGGCCCGTGGTCGCTTCGGCGATCCGCGCCGTATCTTCCGGGGTGATCATCGAGCCGGTGGGGTTGTTCGGCGAACACAGCACCACCAGCCTGACATCCGGATCGGCACTTTCCTCCACCAGCCGATCGACGTCGAAGCTCAAATCCCGCTTGAGGTGTACCGTCCTTATGTCCGCGCCTGCGATCCTGCCCATGAGGGCGTACAGGGTGAAGGTCGGCGCGGGCAGTACGACCGCATCGCCCGTCGAGACCGTAGCCTGGAAGATCGACTGGATCAGTTCGTTCGAGCCGTTTCCAATCAGGATGTGCTCGGGACCCAGCCCATGCCGCTTGCCGATGGCCGCCTTGACCTCGCCGGGAACGAATCCAGGATAGCGGCCCCAGTTGCTCGCCAGGGCCTCGTCCACGATCTCCCGCTTCAGTTCCTCGGGCACGTCGAAGGGGCATTCGTTCTGGTTGAGCTTGACCGGGCAGTCCGGCTGGACCAGCGTGTAACCGGACATGGCGCGGACGGCGGGTTTTATGCTCGAAGCGGCCACCGTCAGTAAATCACCTTGTTCAGCGGATATTCCACCAGGCCCTGGGCGCCGGCCCTTTTAAGCGCCGGGATCAGCTGCCGGATGGTGTGCTCCTCGATCATTACTTCAATGGCCACCCACTCCGTATCGGCCAGGGGGGATATGGTGGGGTTCTGCAGCGCGGGAAGCAGTTCGGACACGGCGTCGAGGTCGGCGCGTTTCACGTTCATCTTGAGACCGACCATCTCCTCGGCGAGCATGGCGCCTGTGAGCAGCAGGGCGATGTTCTCGATCTTGCGACGCTTGTCCGGATCCTGCCAGCTCGTCTTGTTCGCGATGAGTCGGTTGGTGGACACCATCAAGGTATCGAGGATCCGAAGCTTGTTGGCCCGGATAGAACCGCCCGTTTCGGTGATCTCCACGATCGCGTCCACCAGGTCCGGGGCCTTGGCCTCCGTGGCACCCCAGGAGAATTCCACCTTCGCGTTCACGCCGTGTTCCTTCAGGTAGGCTTCCGTGATATTGACGACTTCCGTGGCGATGCGCTTGCCTTCCAGGTCCTGGACGCTGTGAATGTCCGAAGCCTCGGGCGCGGCCAGCACCCACCGCAGGGGCTGCCGGGTATGCTTGGCATAGACCAGTTCCGCCACCTCCACCACGTCGGCCCCGGTCTCCACGATCCAGTCCTTGCCCGTAAGCCCCGCGTCGAAGACCTCGTCCTCGACGTAACGGCCGATCTCCTGCGCCCGGATCAGCATGATCTCCAGCTCTTCGTCGTCCACCCAGGGGGAATAAGACCGGCTGCTGACCGTGCAATGAAACCCCGCCTTACGCATGAGCTCAAAGGTGGATTCCTGCAGGCTTCCTTTCGGCAGCGCCAGTTTGACTAACATCTCAGTGTTCTCCTCGTGACTCTTGTAGGGATCGATTCCCTGTGTTACTTTGACAGATGTTCAGCGCTTTCTGTATCAGTGCAGCGCTTTCTAGATCTGTTCTGCACCAATGCAGCGCAATTTCGACCCAATGGCGATTCGGTTTCCGTTTATGGTCTGTCCATCTCAAAGCCGCCTGAAAATAGCACGACACGCCGGGAATGTCCATTACAAATAAGAGTGGTACCACCCATAAAAGCAGTACCCGACCTTGCAAAACCACCGACCCGACTCCCCAGACCCAACGCTTCCTTTCGGACTGAACAGCGGTGAACTGCGCCTCTCTCCCTACCGCGACGAATGGCCGGCGCTTTACGAATCCGAGCAGGAGACCATCGAATCAGCAATAGGGAATCATATCGAGGATATCCAGCACGTGGGCAGCACGGCGATCGTCGGCATGCCTGCCAAGCCGATCCTCGATATCGCGATTGCGGTAGAAGATTTCGAGATGGCCAGAGTGTGCATCGCGCCGCTCGCTGCGCTGGGGTATACGTTCAAGGGCGAGAACGGCATACCCCGCCGACACTATTTCACGAAAGGCGAGCCTTGCACACACCATATTCACATGGGCGAAGAAACCAGCGACGAGTGGGCGAAGCTGATTCTGTTTCGGGATTACCTGAGATCCGATCAGCGCGTTTCGGATGAATATGCCCGCTTGAAGTCCGCCCTGTTGGATCGTCTGGCCGGTGACCGCGTGGCATACCAGGCTGCCAAGACCGAGTTTATCAAAGAGGTGTTACAAAAGGCACGCGCAACGCGGAGTTGATGAACATTTTACGCTGACGCCGCATCATTACAAAAAGTATGGAAACAACAAACAAGACCGCCGTAATCTTCGACATCGATGGGACCCTGGTCGAAAGTGCCGGTTTCGAAGACGACTTGTACGTCGCCGCGGTACGAGACGTTCTGGGAGATGTGTGCATCCGCAAAACGTGGAATACATACAGACATGTAACCGACTCAGGTATTCTGAAGACTTCTCAAGCCAGAAGGCATTCATGGAGATGCTGCATGGCCGGTAACGGAGTTGCGTCTTGCTGAAACACTACTTCACGATCTGTGCGAGACACCTGCTCAGGCATAAACCATATGCCGCGCTCAATATCCTGAACCTGGCCGTCGGCATGGCCTGCGCGGTCCTCATCGGCCTGTATATACAAGACGAACGGGCTTATGACCGGCACCATGCGAACGCGAACCGCATCTACCGTGTCGTGAACGGGACCAACGCGAAGACGACCCCCGCCCTCGGCCCCGCCATACGTGAACTCCTTCCGGAAGTTCAGTCATTCGCCCGTCTCAGTCCGCCCTTTGGCGGGTGGATCATTCGGTATGAAGACCAATCGTACTTCGAAGACCGCGTGTTCTGGGCGGATCCCGAAGTCTTCGATGTTTTTTCCTTCCCACTGGTGCGGGGCAATCCCGAGCAAGCGCTGCAGGATCCGGGATCGGTCGTCATCACCGCGTCCATGGCGCGCAAGTACTTCGGGAACGCGGATCCGCTCGGTGAGACCATTACGCTGGATACGTATCCTTTCACCGTCACCGGGGTGATGCGGGACCTGCCCGAGCATTCGCATTTTCAGGCAGACTTCCTTCTCGGGATCGAGGGGTCGCTCGGTATCCTGGGAAATGATTACCTGGAGCAGTGGGATTGGCCTTCCTTCTATACCTACCTGCTGCTGTCGCCGGATGCGGATCCCATCGCCTTCGCGCAGAAACTGCCGGACGTGCTCGAAGACCGGTTCGGCGCGCGATGGGAAGCGGAAAACATCACGATGAACCCCCGGTTGCAGCCGCTGACCGACATCTACCTTTACTCCAGACTCGAGAACGAGGCCGGAGAGAACGGCAACGGCACGTACCTGCTGCTGCTCGGCGCCCTGGCCGTCGTCATCGTCCTGCTTGCCTGTTTCAACTTCATGAACATGGCGACCGCCCGTTCGCTCACGCGTAACCGCGAGGTCGCGCTTCGGAAGGCCTTCGGTGCGAACCGGGGGCAGCTAGTCCGCCAGTTCATGGGCGAGTCCTTCGGTATCACGTGCGTCGCCATCGTGACCGCACTGATGCTCGTAGCAGTCAGTCTGCCGTTCTTCCAGGATCTCACGGGAAAGACCATCGCACTCGACATCTTCCAGTCCTGGCAATTCTGGACGGGCATCGCCGCGGTGACCCTCCTGGTGGGGTTCGTTTCCGGCAGCTACCCAGCGTTTTTCACAGCGGCCTTCACGCCGGCACAACACCTGAAGGGCCGGACCGGGACCGGCGCAACCCGCCACCTGGTACGCAGGCTGCTGGTCATGGGCCAGTGCATGATGGTGATCCTGCTGCTTGGCAGCACCTGGGTATTCACCGCGCAACTGGACTACATCCAGGGCAAACGGCTGGGCCTGCAGCCGGAACGGGTGCTTGTGGGACCGTCCAGTTTCCCGACCTTCGTGGATCAGTATCCGGTTTTCAAGGAAGCGCTCGAGCAATACCCCCGTATCGAAAGCGTCGGTACCACCCTGATGCTGCCCGGCCGCACGGGACGCAAGGGTCTGCTTGCCACAACGGGAACGCGGCGGACCGACCGGCCGCAGGCGGAAGCGCAGAACCTGCTCGACTGGGCGATCACCGATGATTTCGTCGAGGTATTCGGGATGGAACTGCTGGCCGGCCGGAGCCTGTCGAGTTCGCGTCTGGCGGATCGGGAGGAAGCCGTGATGATTAACGAAACCGCCATGCGGCAGTTGGGATGGACCACGCCCGAAGAGGCCGTCGATCAGGAGATTCTGATCCACATCGGCCATCCCTGGGCGCACGATCGCCGGATCATCGGCGTGATCGCGGATTTCCACATGCGGTCGCTTCACCATCGCATCGAGCCGATGATCATCAGGCATTGGCCCCGAGAAAACCTGCCCTTCTACGCGATCCGAATCCAATCCGATGACGTAAGCGGCACGGTATCCTGGATCCAGGAAACCTGGAAGCAACAGATGCCGGACGTGCCCATGATGTATTCGTTTCTCGATGAGGATTACGACCGGCTCTACGCGGCGGAGGCGACGCTCCGCGAAGTCTTCGGCGTTTTTTCGTCCGTTGCGGTCTTCATGGCCTGTGCCGGGCTGTTCGGCCTGGCCTCATTCATGTCGGCGCGGCGTACGCGGGAAGTAGGGATGCGGAGGATTCTCGGGGCCACGGTCGTCCAGACGACGGGCCTGCTCCTGAAGGAATTCGTCTACCTGGTCCTGATCGCTACGGTACTGGCCGCGCCCATCGCCTACTTTGCCATGCGGCAATGGCTGCAGTTGTTCTCCTACCGGGCGGACGTCGGTCCCGCCGCCTTCTTTGCCGCCGGCGCGGTAGTCCTTGCCATCGCCCTGATTACAGTGAGTTTCCGTGTCGTCGGGGTGGCCCGGGCAAACCCGGTGGATACGCTGAGGTATGAGTAGGGCGGCCGCATGGTGGTTTGGCGAGCCAGGGGCTGCCGATCAAGGAGTGGTTCCGGCTCGGCGAGCTTGTACCCCGTGTTCGTGCTCGGATCATAACAACCCGGCGTGGTCGAGTCGGGCCTGCAATCCCGCAATACCTTCCTCCACCAGATACGATTTCCCTTCTTCCAACCCGTAGATGACCTCGTGACAGGAAGCCATCCAGGTGTAGAATTGAAGCCTGTTCACGAAGTTGACGTCCAAAGCGCGTCGGACGCCTAACGGGCGCTGGATGTCTGATGCACGCTGACCGTCAGACCCGCGCTGACCGTTTGACCTGCGCTGATAGCAGTCTCGAATCCTGTCAACGGCCTCCATGCCGTACGTGACGTAGATACCAACGAAATCGATTGTTGGATCGCCGATGGTCACGTCTTCAAAGTCAATCAGTCCGGTCACGGTCGTCCCGTCCTCTTCGATCAAAATATGCTCACAGCCCAGGTCGCAGTGCACCAGGGCGACGTCTTCGAGCGTCGCGAGTTCTTCGTCGAGAAACCGGCTGAATCCGCGTTCGACCACTTCACGCATGCGTGAGTCCAGTAAGGGCGATATCCTGGCCCGGACAGTTTCCCTCAGCGCACGGTAGTGCTGCCGCCATGCATCAACCGTGGGTTCCACGGCACAGGCCTCGGCGACCAGCAAGGTGGGAATGTCGTGCAGCGAGGAGAGCGTCGACGCTATGGATTCGGCCACTTCATCTACGATTTTACTGCCGGTGAACGGGCGGCTGGACAGGGGACGACCCGGTATCCGCCGATATCCCGCATAGGGTTGATCACGCCAGGTTCCTACGTGCTCGAAACGCGGGACGGCGAAGTTAATCCGTGGAGCAACAACGGGCAGTATCGCCTGTTCTTTTTGCAGGTTTTCTGTGACAACACGGTTTCTGGGGAATCGAAAGATCCAGCCGGGTGTCGAGGAATCGGCGTGGTCATCGTGGGCACTGAGCCCAACTTCGAAGGTCCAGTAAGACCAGCCTCCCGTGACGGGATGGATCCGACCGTGATCTAGTTCGCGGCTGACGAGCAGGCCTTCAACATCCGGGGTGGTCACAACAGGGTACTGAATGATCGATCCGCCTTTTCTAGCCAAGAGGGGTGGTTGTCAGAATGATGCGACAATCAACTAAGCAATCTATGCAAGTGGACCCAGCACATTCCTGAACTTCTCTACACAGAACCGGGCTTCACGCATGTCGCCGGTCTCCAGGCAATAGCACAGCCCTCCGAGTTCCCTGTAGGGGAGGTACAGTTCAATACGCGAGAGGGCGCCAGGGCCGAATTCACCGCCTTTCGCCTGGTATGCCTCGAGCATGTAGGTCACGTATTCACGACCCAGGCGCACCTGTGGCACGAAATCAAAGATTGGATCACCAAATCCCGCGTATTCCCAGTCAAGGACCCCTGCGACCCGTGGTTCATCGGTCGCATGGAACAGGATATGTTCATGCCACAGGTCACCGTGAGAAAATCGTTGAATCGGACCACCTTGTTCCCAGTCCTCGCAGTACTGTTCCCACCAGTCCTGAGCTCTGCACAGTTCGCGTGGCGAGAAGGTCGCTTTCAGGTAAGAGTGCGCGTACGACCATGTTTCCTCAGGTTGGGGAGCCGAGGATGACGGCAGTTCCGGCAGTTCGTCCTGCCTGATCGTCTGTATGGCGAGAACCAACTCGCCCATTAAAGCAGCAATTGGCTTAACCCATGGCGAGCGCTTAAGTACCGAACCCAGGGGCGGCCCCTCGATTTTCTTCTGCATCATGACCCCGAAAGGGAAGTCGTCCGATGCCTCGCAATAACCCAGGACCTCCGGTACCTGAACGGAAAGAAGGGACTTGAGCTTTGAAAGGATATAGCACTCCCTTCGGTGCCCTGTCTGAGCCTTCTCATTCAACGCCACCCGGAAGACCAGGCCGGCGGGGCTTCCCACGACTACGCTTTTAAAACCCGCACCAATCCTGTGAAGGGAAAATGCGGAACTGCCGAGGTCAAAGGTACGCCTGATGCTATCGGCTAATGCGCCTTCGTCTTTCAAGAACTCTAAACATGTCATCGGTATCAATCGTGCCAAGTTTCGTTTCTAGATTATCCAAACCTCAGTCTACTAATACATTAACAAATGATAATCCACAGGAGGCAAAATGTTACCGGAGAACCGTATCCCAACCCACCCCGGCGTGATATTACTGGAGGATTTCCTGAAACCTCTGGGGGTAACTCAGGTGGCGTTTGCAAGGCATATCGGAGTGTCTGTTCAAAGGATAAACCAAGTTATCCGAGGTAAAAGAGGCGTAACTCCTGAGACCGCTTGGTTACTGTCTCAAGCACTGGATACAACGCCGGAGTTCTGGCTGAACCTACAAAGGAGTCATGAACTGGCGAAGAAACGGCCGCAGAAAAAGGTTCCGAGACTCCGAGTGGTAAGATGAGTCTCATGCATGGTCTGCGTTCGGCACCCGGCTCAGTTTCACCCCGCCCGCAACGCATCGACGGGGTTGGCCGTGGCGGCCTTCAGCGCGTGGTATCCCACCGTCAACCAGGTAATGAAAAGCGCCGCAAGGCCGGCAGACACGAAAACCCACAGGTTCAAGTCGATGCGGTAGGGGAAGTTGTCCAGCCACACCTGCATCATGAAATATCCCGCCGAAGCACCGATCACGAACGCAAGTGCAAAGAGCCTGGTGAATTCCTTCGACAGCAACAGGACAACGTTCGAAATCGTGGCGCCGAGGACCTTGCGTACACCGATCTCCCTGGTCCGCTGCTCCGCCATATATGACGCCAGTCCCAGGAGTCCCAGGCATGCGATCAGAATGGAAAGCACCGCGCCGGCGATGAAGACAGATCCCAGCCTCTGTTCGGCAGCGTACTGCCGCTCGAGTTCCTGGTCGAGGAAGTAGAAATCCATGTCGGGATGACCTGGATACGTTTCCCGCCACTGTGCCTGGAGGATTTCAAGCCCGCGGGAAAGGTTCCGTCCCTGTAGCCTGACCACCATAAACCGGCCTTCAACCCAATACATAACAATCATTGGCTCAATGCGTTGATGCAGCGACTGGTGGTGAAAATCGCTCATGACGCCGATGACCTCCCTGGATGGATAGGTATCGGGGGCCCCTGGATACCTGAAGGTCTTTCCAATGGGATCCTCCCATCCGAAGGTGCGCGCGGCGGTTTCGTTGATCACGACGGCGTTGTTGTCTGAGACAAATTCACGCGAAAGCGAACGGCCGGACTTGATTTCGATGTCCATAGTTTCCACGAAGTCGAAGTCCGCCCAGATCGTAGAGACCAGGGGCGACTGATCCTCGGGGAATCCTTCGGGTTGTATCAGATTCAGCGAGGTTGGTGTACCCGGCACACTGGCCGATGAACTCACGTTTACGATTTCAGGATACTGCATGACCCCGCGCTTGTAGGCAGGATAGCCGAGCACGGCCGTTTGATCGGGAAGTCGAATGACCACGAGGTGTTTTTTGTCGAAGCCCAGCTTCTTGTGCTGTATGTAGTCCACCTGGTCAAGCACCACGGCGGTTCCAATGATCATGACGATCGAAAGCGTGAACTGGAAGGTAATCAGCGCCTTTCTCAGCATTGATTGGGAGACTCCGGTTTTCGACGCGCCGCCCACAACCGCCACCGGCTTGAATGAAGCCAGAACGAACGCGGGGTACCCGCCGGCAGCGAGTCCCGCAAACATTGCAATGGCCGCCAGGGCCGGAAGCAGCCAGGCGGATTCGTAATTCATCTCCAGCATTTTGCCGGACAACTGGTTGAACTGCGGCAGAAGCAGGTGGACCAGTCCCAGCGCCACAACCAGCGCAATAAAGGAGAAGAAGACCGACTCGCCGATAAACTGCCTGATCAGCTGAACCCGTTGAGCCCCCAGTACCTTTCGAACGCCGACCTCCTGCATTCGCCGAGCGGCGCGGGCGGTGGAAAGGTTCATGAAATTGAAGCAGGCGAGGAGCAGAATGAAAACGGCCACCGAGGAGAAGATGTAAACGTACCGGATGTCGCCGTTCGCTTCGATCTCGTTATTCAGATTCGAATGAAGGTGGATATCGGTGATAGATTGCAGATAAGGTCGCATTTCGACGCCGACGGACTCGAGGCGTTCGCCGAAGTACTTGTCCATAAACTGAGGGAGTTTTCTTTCCAGATCGTCGGCTGTATATCCTTCCTTGAGCAGGAAATAGGTATACATGGTGGAATTCAGGTTCTGTATCGTGGTCGGCTCGAAGTATATGCCCGCCGCCGCCGTGGTGGCGAAGGAGGCCAGAAAGTCCGCGTGGAAATGCGAGTTCTTCGGCAGGTCCCGCATGATCCCCGTAACCGTAAACATGTATTTGTCGTCCGCGGCGATCACTTTCCCTATCGGGTTTTCATCTCCGAAGTACTTCTCAACCATGGATTCTGAAACCACCACGGCATGGGGCTCTGCCAGGGCCGTTTTCGCATTTCCCTGAACGAGCGGGATGGTGAAAATGTCAAAGACCGATGAATCCGCCACGACAAAGTGTTTCTCGTATGCCCGCTTGTCGCTGTAACGAACGAGCCAGCGGGAATTCGCCGGCTTAAGCCGGGTGAAATGCTCGATTTCGGGGTATTCCATCGCCAGTACCGGCGCCCAGGACGGAGGGGTAAATGCCGACTCGTTGGTCTTGCCGTCCGCGGTATCGGATTTTACCAGGCGGTAGATTCTTTCCTTCTTCTCGTGGTGCTGGTCGTAGCTGAGCTCGTCCTGCACGTAGAGCATGATCAGTATGCAACTGGTAATGCCGACGGCCAGTCCCAGCACGTTGATCGCCGAATACCCTTTGTACCTGAGCAGGTGCCTTATCGCGGTGGCCAGGTAGTTTCTGAACATGACGCTGTTCCGACAAGCTCGAACGTCCCGATCGTTCCGGGTATTCGGCGTATAATGATGCGGAAGAGTTGGACCCGTTCAGTCCGTCTGTTAGACGATTCTCACCGGACAAATGTCAAATATAAATAAAACGGACTCGTGATGTGTATCCGTGATTCCCGATCGGCGGCCGTTTGCCCCGGCTACAGCTTGTAGTTCCCGGCGTTGATTGTAAGCGTTCCGTCTTCGTGCTCTTCGTGTTCTCCCTGCTCCCCCTGCGCCTCTTCGTCACTTTCCGCCCCTTCGGCCGCATCGTGCATCGTGCCTTCATTGACGACCGTTCTTGCTTCGACCGCGCTCATCTGGTCCGGAAAGCAGGTTATCGTACCCCAGTTGTAAACTGCGGCCAGGCGATCATAGAGGACCCCGGCGTCCACGTCTTCTTCGATGGTCACGTTTCCCGAATTGTACAATGTGGCGGTCCCGTCGATCAGATCCAGACGCGACTGGCGAAGCGTGAGGTCGGTCTCTACCACCCAAAGGGCGCCCTCATAGAAGAAGACATCGGTGTTCAGTGTATCGCATACGCCCGAAAAGACTTCGCTCAGCGGTTCAGGGCACAGGACCTTGCCCGTGCAGACGAGACTGTCGAGGGCCCGGTCCAATGCGTCTGCGTCAATGTCTTCATGAATCGTGACGTTGACGGCAGTGTAGACCTTCCTCCCCTTCCATGACCGGATGCTTCCGGCAGTCAGCAACAGGTCGCGTTCGATCACTTCATGGTCGTCTGGCACAACGGTAGTCTGCGGAGTACCGGCCCCGGGATCATACTTGGAACGAAGCACGCGAACGTTTCCCGCGCGGCAGAGGACATTGCCTCTGACGTGGACGGTATTGAGCTTCCGGTCGAGCGCGTCGTTCGGCACAGGCTCCGGAATCTTTAGATTCCCGGTGATGACCAGGTCCGCGCCATCGGCCAGCGCTGCCAGATAGACTTCATCCAGCACGACGTCGCCGTTAATGAGTTGCGCGGAGGCCCTGTACGAAACGAGGCCGCCCATATTGGACGTCAGTTTATTCGTAATCGGTCCGGCCACGTGCTCCGGATACAGGATATTCCCCATGTTGATGATTTCACTCCATGATTCGTCCACTCCCTCGGCGGTGACATCCGGTTCGAGCGTGATGTTGCTCATGTTCAGGATAAGAAACGGCTCTGCTTCACCGGAAAACGCATCACGGCCCATGATCTCATCTGCCATAACCGTCTTCAGCCTAACTTCTTTGGAGACTTCGATCAGGGTTCCCATGTTATTGGAAAACATCGACAGAAAGTCCCTGGTTTCCGGCGTAACCAATACGGTGCCGGCATTGACATGCAGAATCCTGGACGCCACCTGTTCCGTGGTTTCCCGCATGTCCAGGGTGCCGCAATTGATTCGAACCGAACGGGGGGCGCGCTCGTCGAGGTTCATTGTAATCCTCCTGTCCTTTGGTTTAGCATGCATCCGCAAACGAGAACCAGTAACTGAGGTGCCTCGGCATCATTTATCCGCGTATTCGATGACGACGCATCGTCAGGCGAATCGGGACCTTCGCGCACGCAGCTTCCTGATGGCCACGTGCAGGCGGAAACGCACTGTCGAAGCCGGAATTCCCGTCCGGCTGGCGATTTCCTCGCTGGTCATTCCCGTTACGAAACGCATATGAAAGAGATCGTGATCTTTCTCCGGTATGTGCCTCATAATCTCCGGTATGCTGATCGTTTCGAAAATGTGTGCATCCGTATCAGACCGCCATCCGGCGGTTTTGTGGATCGACTCCTCCTTTAGGATTTGGTGTAGTGTCCCGAGGAATGCCCTTTCTCTCCGCCGGGCACGTTGCTTGTCCACGAACAGATTGCCCATGGTCCTGAACATCCAGGCACGCCTCCGGTGGGACGACAGCGATTTGAGCAGACCCAGGTTTCTCATGGCTCGCATGAACGTCTCCTGAAGCAAATCGTCCGCGTTGTCTTTGTCCGCGGCCAGCCGTCGAGCGTGCTTCATCAGTTGAGCGGCATACGTTTCATAAAGATCATCGACAGTCATCCGCGAATCCGATCATCAACCTGAGAGAAAGTAAAATCGAAGCAGTTCTAATACCCATGGCGGTCTGGCGTCCAGGGCGCGCTGCCGCGGGTGGCACTCCTCCGTTGGTGCCGCGCTGCCGCGGGTGGTGTTCTGTCACGGATAACGCTCCACCGCGGGTGACGGCCTCTCACGGGTGGCGCCCCGCCGCGGGTGGCCGTCTACTATCTACGACGATCCACGATGAGGAACCGTTTGAAAAAAGCATGTAAATCCGTGGAGACGAAACCAAAACCCGGCCAGGCAAGTCAATACAGAGCGGGACGCGGCAATCATGATGTCGTGACTGATCACGCCACCGTACGAGACTCCGCCAGGAGGAACTATGTGGCCAGCTTTGCGGGATTTCCTGAACGTACCCGAAGCGTTAACGGGGAAAGGCGTCCGTATCGCCATTGTCGACGGCGATTTCCCGAATCATCCAGATATCACTACGAACCAACACCGTACTTCCCACAAAGTAATGGTGATGGATCCAGATCCGGTTCCGAAGGAGTTTAACGTTGAATCCGGACCGTGGAAAGGCGGTGCCCACGGTCTCTGGGCCGCGGCCGCCGCGGCAAGTTCCGGCGCCGAATCCAGGGGGCTGTACAAGGGTGTGGCCCACGATGCGGATCTCTTCCTGATTGCCCAGTACTTCACCGGACAGAGCCGGCAACCGGAAAAACGAGATGAAGCGCATCTCAGGTCCCTCGAATGGATCCGGGACAATTGGCGGAAGTATGAGATTCGTGGAGTTTTAACGGCCAGAAAAAGCGCTTTGGACGCAAGCCTTCTACCTTGGCAGTCGGACCCCGTCAGGGTATTGTGCGAGGAAATCGCGTCCGAGGGGGTTCTTATCGTATCCGGTTCGGGAAACTTATCTGACCGGACGGCCGCCATGGCAGAAGCAGCGGCTCCTTCCGTACTTTCTGTCGGCGGGGTCGTGATTCCATCGAATGGAGATCCCGGGAGTGCGGATGTTTTTCCCGGATGCCGGGGAACGACCTTCGAAGGGAAGTGGATACCCGAAATCCTGGCGCCCGCAGCGAACATCGTGCTGCCGCATGGAACCGATAAAGAGATTGAGCACCACTACTACGGGAAGATCGACGATCTGCCCCGTCGATACGCGCGACTGCACGGCACCTCGTTCGCCGGACCGATGGTCCTTGGCGCCGCAGCCTGTCTGTGGCAGGCGCGACCCGAATGGACGAGCCAGGAAATGAAGTCGGCCCTCATCGAATCGTCCATACAACAGCCGGGATGGACCGACCTGCGCGCCGGTCTCGTTTCGGTCCGCGCCGCCCTGGGCTCAACGCCATCGGCAACCCGTCGTGACCACGGAATCTGGCCCCGCCAGCCCTGGACCGTGTTACGCTCGCTATCCGTAGCGTCCAGACTAGGGATGCTGGGAGATAGCGATCCGGAACACGTTGTAGCAGCCATTCTCTCTTTTGTCGGAGACGAGAACGCGCTTCCTGACAATGTATGGATACCCTTCCGGAAGTGTTTGCGACATACGGATCCCCACGTCCGAGCCGCTGGGGCGTGCGCCCTGGCCATGGGACGTTCCCTGGTAAACGCTTCCGAGATCATCGAAGCGATCAGGGACGATTCTCCTTACGTCCGCGCCGCTGCCGTCAATCTGCTGCGTAATCATTCGGATCTCTGGTCCGAATGCACCAAGGCGTTACCCGACCTCTTCAATGATACGAACCCGGATGTCCGCTACGCGGCCCTCCAACTCGCCGTACAGATGGCGGATCCGCGAATGGCCGGTGCGATCCTGGCCGGCCTGGAGGAGGACGCTCGGGAGAATCGAATTTCGAGCTTTGAAGTCAGGAGGAATGCCCTGGAATCAATAACGGATCACCGGCTGGAGATGACGCCGCCTTACAGGCATGGAGAGCCGTTCTACTCCGACGACCTCCGTGCATCGCGGCTTGATCTTGCGCGCCGATGGAATGAGTGGATCCGGGAAGAGTGGCTGCCGGAACGTGCGTAGCGTCTCAGCCATTCATACACAAGTAAGAGACCATAAGTAGCAAGGCGACATTCAGCAGGTCGCCTGGAGCACGAAGTTCGGCCTCATCCAGGGACTGAGTTGGTGACAAATGCCTGAGGACTTGATGTTTCAGCAACGGTCATACACTTCGGTTTACTGCTCAAGATTCGTAGTATCCTCATCAACAAACACCTGCTCAATCGGCATATCAAATAACCGGGAGATCCTGAAGGCCAGAGACAGACTCGGGTCATACTTGCCCTTCTCAATGGCATTCACCGTCTGCCTTGAGACTGTCAAACGATCCGCCAATTCTGCCTGGGTCCAGTCCCTCTCGGCGCGCAATACCTTCAGACGGTTTCTCATCGGTACTTCCTGTATGTGAGTAGCTGGCCAATACCCAATAGACAGATCATGGCAACGCCAACCCACATCGTGTTGAAAGAAGGAAAACCCACGTTTTCCAAAAACCCATAGCTGAAACAAAGTATCACGGTGGTGAGGTATGCGATGATTACCGCCTGCAGATGTATATGCCGGAGCATTTCATCCATACGCCGAACCAAACGTACCACGGCCAGCATCATGAATACGAGGGGGATCACCGGCACCACCGTAACCGGGATCCGCCAGGGTGAAACGGGGTTCTCTCTCAGAAACATTAGTGACACTACCAGCACGGCTGAATAGGCCAGCATGGAACCGCCGAATTCCAGTAAGTAGCGTAAAGAACTTTGTCGCATCGTCTGCTGCCCTCCTCACTCGAAGATTGAATTTGAAATGTACTGAAGTGATCGCCGTGTCGAGTTATTATGACATAATGTAAAATAATATATCCTTTTTATCAAGTTTTATTTACATTATATATAGGGTGATCCCTACTGCCTAATACTGTACTTTAGGCTGAAGTGCGACTTTCCGATCTAAATCTGACTGTTTGGCTTTAGCCGGAGCTACCCGGGGTAAACTGTGAACATCACCGCAATCTCCTTCGACGTCGACCAGACCCTGATCGACACGGACCGGGTCATCATGCGATCCATGGAATCCGTTCGCGATGAACTGATCAAGCGCGTACCGGGCGAGCGAACCCGAAACCTGACGGTAGAGGAGATGTGGTCTATTCGTGACCAGGAAGAAAAAGATTACGTGGGCAAGGTGAGAGACTTTGACGAGATTCGACGTAGGTCCTTCCTCAGGATGCTCGGTCATGTCGGATACACGGGACCCGATCTCTCGACGCGTCTCAACGAAGTGTATCTGCGACACCGGTACAACGACATCAGGCCTTACGAGGATGTCATGCCCATGCTCGATGCCCTCGGCACGCGCTTCAAACTCGGTCTGCTGTCGAACGGCAACAACTACCCGGAGTACTTCGGGTTGGAAGGACGTTTCGACTTTGCCGTCTACGCACAGGATATCGGAATCGAGAAACCGGATCCTAGGACCTTCCAGATCGCGGCGCAAAGGGCGGGTTGTAGCCTCGACCAACTGCTACACGTGGGCGATTCGCTGGTAACGGATGTCGAAGGCGCACAGGCTGTCGGTGCGTGCGCGGTGTGGTTGAACCGCAATCGCGCATTCAATGATCTGGGAATAGAACCCGATTATCAAATCGCTTCATTGACCGAACTTCCTGCCCTGTTAAGTCTGGATTGAGCCTGATTCGAAACGTATTCACGTGAAATCAAGGTCAGGGAACATCATTCGGATATGCCAGATCACTTTGCCGGGCACCAGATACATCTGCAAACTGCGCGCCTGCATCTTCGTCCTTTCCGGGAGGCAGATTTCGAGATCGCGGAGGCCTTCTACCAGGATCCCGAATTTCTGAATGCCATGGAAGGAGAACCGCCGGCCAATCCTCCGACGGCGGATTCGCTCATGCGGGTGGGCAGGATCATGGCAGAGCAAGGGTTTCTTTTTGCCATCGTGGAAAGGGCGAGCGGCCGGACGATCGGCGAGGTGTGCCTTCAGTGGATGAATCTGGACCGCGCAAAGATTCCGGGCGAGAAGGTGATGCGCATGCCGATCGGGATTTGGGACAAGTCCTTGTGGGGCCGAGGATATGGCAGGGAAGTAGTATGCTGTTTGATGGAGTACGCGTTTGAAGTGCTGGAAATCGACCGGCTTCGTCCCTTAGATGTTTCCGTGGACAACGCCCGTTCCGTCGCGCTATGGCGGGCCAGCGGACTGAGGATCGCCTGCGAATCGTCGGACAGAAAGCTGGATTTCGAGATCACGCGGTCGGAATATGTCCGGCAACGCCCGATTCATCCCGATCAGAATCCATAAGGCAGGCTCAACGAAAGAACCCTAAAGAGCGACTCGATGGGTGAACTGATCCGATCTACGCCACTCGGCTGAACGCCAGACGCTCTCCCGCGAATCCCTCGCGCCAGACGCTCGTGCACGCCTCCACCATCTCCTCGAGATTCTCCGTAACCTCGCCAAAGCGATTACCGGGGACCAGGCCCATGTTGGGCGACAGGATCAGATTGTCCCGTCCGTAGAAGATCGCAAGATCGACCAGACCCGTACTGAACGCGGCCTCGCGCAACGATGGCACATTGACGGCGCCGGGGGGAAAGAAGAAGTAAAGCAGATCGCCGGTGATCGGCGTAACTGTGGGATTCTCCATACCGATCTCGCTTGGCGCGAAGGAAGGGACGAGGGTATAGACTTCGTTGCTCGCGTACTTGGCGTGATAGGCATCTCCCTCCTGCGGGAGGGCGTTCCACATCGCCTCGCATGTTCTGGGTGCGAGATCGTCCAGCAACCGCGCGATGCAACTCACGCAGCGTTTTCTCAAGGTCACTTCAATAAAACGATCCATGCCGATCTCCTTGGGTACCCGTCATACGTCATGCGATGGCTTCCATCAACCGTCCCAGACCGGACTGCTTTGTCAGACGGTTCGCAAGCCGCAGGGCTTCCCACATCGTCACCTGGTTTGCCGTCAGCACCGTCTTGCCGACTGCCGTCTCGAGTTCAGACAGGAAACCCACGGTGTGCAATGCGGTGTCGGGAATCAGGACTGCTTCCGCGTCTGAATTATCGTTAGCTCGTGCGAAGCGCAGGACCTCGTCGCGTTCAATGAGCGCGGACTCATCCCCCGTCCAGACCTCGAGACATCCCATGTGGACTACTTCGAGGCCGTCTGCCTCGAGAAAAGAGCGAAAGGCTTTTGACAGTTCTTCCGGGTAGGTCGCGGCGACGGCAACCTTTCTGAGCCCGACGGCATTGCAGGCACTCAAGAACGCCAGCGACGTGCTCGATGTCGGAACGCCGAGCGCATCGGCCAGGTCCTGCGCCTGGCGACGCGCGCCTTCCACCCCAAAGACAAAACTCCCGCTCGTGCATGCCCACATACAGACTTCAATGTCTTGAGAACGCAACTCCTCCACCCCGGCGAGAAGGTATTCCCGGCTGCCGGTGATCTGCGTCTCGTCGATGCGATGCAGGTTCGGGCTGTCGGTATGGACCACCCGGACATCTACCGCGGGCTTCAACGCGGCGGCGAGGCGAGGATAGTCGTCCTCCGCGGAATGTAGAGGGTATAGTATCCCGACCTTCAGTGTGTCGCCCATCGGTTATGGTTTCTCGCGCAATCCGTTACGGCCCATCGCCCAGATAGTCGTAAACAACCCGCGCATATCCTTCGGTATAACTGCTTTCCATGTGGAAGGCATCGCCGTATTCGAGCGGCTTGAGCGGGGTGAGGTCGCACCGCAGGGAAGCGCCGAGTTCGATGGTGCCCTTCCCCTTCGCGAAGGAGTGCACTTCCACGTCCTGTGTCGTTTCGGTGCAATCGATCAGCTGTTTGAGGGCGGACCCCGGACCGTCGGCCCGGGGTATGATCTTCAAACGCCAAGCCGGGGTCAGGGCGGGCATCGCGTCGTGGGGCGCGTCGGTTTCCATCCTGGTACGAATAGTTAATACCGGCGCACCGACATAGGAAGTCTCCGTCATCATGGACCGGTCCGCATGGGTCACCTTCAAATCCGCGTACACCTTCGGCGTTCCGTAGATCTCCCGGCCCGCGGCGATGCCGGCGGGACCGTTGTGGAAGACATAGGAGCAGTAGAACCCGGTCTGATCCCGGAAATGGCACTTCATCACGATAAAGGACTCTTCGAAGGGGCCGTAGTGCTCACAATCCGGCACCTCCAGCCCTGAGGCCACGCACAACCCATCTTCCGCCGCCTGCAGGGGCTCCGGGAGGAAATCCTGTACGGCGGACGGCGCGGCGTGGAAGAAGACGAACTGGAATCGCACGTTTCGATAGACCGCCGGAAGCGGTGGGTAGAAGGGGCTTCCCGCCGGGATGTTCCAACCGTCATCGTGTTCGAGTCTCATGTCCGCGGCTCCAGCAACATGGTTCGGTTCTACAGCGACACGTCTGGATCTCCAGCGACACGGTCCGGGACCATGCGACTTGTCATTAACTTAAACGATTGGCATATTAGGTACAGGATGAATCCGCCAACATTTTCGTCAACGTCTCTGTCAACGTCTACACCTGTGATTGCTACGGCCGAATCAGTCAGCGGTTGCGAGACCATATCAACCGGAAGCGGGTGGCGCAGGATCGTTTCCCGGACCAACATAACGTAACCATGCCCAATTCCACGCCCAACATCATCTACATCCTCGCCGACGACATGGGATACGGCGACATGGGGTGCAACAACCCCGATTCGAAGATCCCGACGCCCCACCTGGACCTGCTCGCCGAGGGAGGCATGCGGTTCACCGACGCCCACGCCCCATCGAGCGTGTGCACCCCGAGCCGGTATGCCCTGCTGACCGGCCGCTACTGCTGGCGCACGCCCCTGCAGAACAGCGTCCTTTGGCCCTACGATCCGCCCCTGATCGAGCCCGGCCGCCTCACCGCGGCGGAATTGCTTCGCGAGCAGGGGTACCGCACCGCATGCATCGGGAAATGGCACCTCGGTTGGGAATGGGCTACCCTGGACGGGAAACCCGCCCACGAGGGCACGGCGGTGGGCAGGCTGGATCGGGAACTACGGGAGGGGCGGGAACGGCAGGTCGATTTCAACGCGCCCATGCGAGGGGGACCGGTCGACTGCGGATTCGACACGTACTTCGGCGTGGACGTACCGAATTTCCCGCCCTACACCTGGTTCGAGCAGGACCGGCTCGCCGGGGAGCCGACGGTACCTAAGCCCGACGAGATGTTCGGATGGCCCGGCATCATGAAACAGGGCTGGTCGCTCGAGGAGATGATCCCCGCTTTCATACGCCGCGCGGTCAACTACATCGAATCTTCCGGACCCGATCCGTTCTTCCTCTACTTCCCGCTCACGTCGCCCCACACGCCCATCGTGCCCAACGCGCCGTTCATCGGCCGGAGCGGTTCGGGACTCTACGGAGACTTCGTGTGCGAGGTGGACTGGGTGGTGGGCCAGATCATGGCGGCCCTGGAGCGCCGCGGCATCGCCGACGACACCCTGCTGATCTTCACCAGCGACAACGGACCGGAATGCGCCCCGGCCGCGGACGGCGGGAGCTACGAACACGCGCGCCGCCACGGCCACTACAGCATGGGAAACCTGCGCGGCGTCAAGCGCGACGTCTGGGAGGGCGGACATCGGGTCCCCTTCCTTGCCCGGTGGCCGGGTGTTGTACCCGCCGGCGCGGTCTGCGACCAGCTCACCACCCTGGGCGACTTCATGGCGACCTGCGCCGACCTGACCGACGTCGATCTAGGGGAGGACGAAGGCGAGGACAGCGTGAGCATGCTTCCGCTGTTACAGGGGAAGACCGGAGATCCGGTGCGGGATTTCGCCGTACACCACAGCTGCCACGGAACCTTCGCCATCCGCAGGGGCAACTGGGTCTTCATCGATGCGCCGGACGGAGACGACAACCGTGAACCCGACTGGTTCAAGGAGGAGCGGGGCTATACCGCCCACGACTTCCCCGGCGAACTCTTCGATCTCGACAAAGACCTGTCGGAACGGGTAAACCGGTACGGCGACCATCCCGATCTCGTCCGGGAGATGTCGCAGTTGCTGCAAAGGGTGAAGTCGGAAGACATTGTGGAAAGGCCCTCTCCCGCGAAATGACCCGGTTTGTCCTCTTCGATCTGGACGGTACGCTGATCGACACGTTGAATTTGTATGTTCGGGCGGTCGTACAGACGCTGCAGGCGACCGGACACAACCTGTTGTCCCTGGAAGAAGTACTGGCGCTCCGCCTGAATTCCGAACCGCGCCTTATGGCCCATTTCTATCCTCCGGATGAGGTTGAAGGCGCCCACCGGCGATTCCTGGAAAACTACCGAGGCCTACACGCCAGTTACTTCGATGGTGTGTATCCCGGCGTTGACGGACTGTTGACATCGCTGCGCAGTCGAGGCTTCAAATTGGGAATCGTTTCCGGCAAGAGCCGGGGCGCCTGGGCGATCACCCGCGAACACATCCGGTTGGGCGCATTCGATACGCTGGTCTTCGATGACGATGTATCCGCGCCCAAACCGGACAGCGAAGGTCTCGTGAAGGCGATGAGCAACCTGAGCGCTTCACCTTCCGATACCATCTACGTCGGCGATTCCGTCGGTGACCTGGAAGCTGCGACGGCCGCGGGAGTCTCATTCTTCGCGGCCCTGTGGTCAAAATCCGAATCGGAAACGCTGGCTTTCGAGCAGGCCGCTGCCGGGATCGGCCCGTATGCAGGCGTGGACCATCCCGGAGAGGTCGAGCGGTTGTTGCAGGAAGTCCGAACGTGACACGGCGGAGAAAGTACACGTCGGCGGAGCAGGCCGCGACGGAGCACACCATGCCCGATTACAACTATCACTTCGATCGAGACGATATAGAGGCGGCCCTGGCCTGCCTGGATGAGTACGGCTTCTGCGTCATCCGGCAGCTGATCGACCGGGACATGGTCGCCGCATTGAAAGATTCCATCGACCGGCACCTGGATCCGGAGGGCGACCTGCCCCCGGCGTCCAACCGGTATCACATGGCCTTCGCCGAGGAAAGCGAACCCGTCTGGGACCTGGTCGACCACCCGGCCTACATGGGATTCATTCGCACTATCCACGGCACCGACGACCTCTGCCTGCATCGCTCCGCGGCCATCCTGCGCACGCCGGGCGAGAGCATGGGACGCTGGCACCAGGATCACCGGGGACATATAGAGAAACCGCGGCAGGCCAATGACGTCCTCAACCGTTATCCCATCCCCAGCGGTTGCTGGTTCTATCTCAACGGAAGCCATCCGGATCGAAGCGGTATTGCGGTCATCGAGAAATCTCATAATCTGGAATGGGAGGGCCCCGAAGGGTTCGTCATGGGACCGGACCGAAGTGGCCTGTACCCGGAGGGCGGTACCCCGGAAACCCCGTACGACGGCATGTCCGTCCCGGGCTGCGTCCCGGTGATTGCCGACCCCGGCGACCTGATCTGCTTCGCCGCGCTCACCTGGCATGCCAACATGGCCACCCGCGAGCGGCGCTACTCCTGCGGCATCGGTTTCCGCCCCAGAGCCTGGCGCATCGACGCGCCGTGGCCTTTGCCTGCTTCCGCCGCCGCCCTCGGCGATCGACTACCGGATCGCCTCAAGCATTTCACCGACGGTTATACGGGTTTCGACGGGGAGTGGAGGGCGGAGTAGCTGGGCGGAAACTTGTTACTGAATGTGATAGCCATTCGGATACTCAACGCCGTTATGGAATGTAATTTCTACAGGACATCGAAAAGACCGGGTAGGGCTGAAACGTCGTCGATCACGGCGATGTTGGGAAGTTCATTGAATTCACTTTCAAACGTTGTACCCGTCAGTACGGCGATAAAGGGTACTCCAGCCCTTTCGGCCGTTAACGCATCCACCATACTGTCTCCTACGTAGTACACATTGCCGGTTTTCATTCGCAGGCTGGACACAGCAGTTAGCAATCCTTCTGGATGCGGCTTGTGTTCCGTTACATCTTCTCCACCAACGATGATGCTGAAGCGATCTGAAAGCCCTTCTCTCTCGAGGATATCTTCTATTCTGTACCGGAACTTGGTCGACACGATCCCCAACTCGAAACCGGTTTCAATCAATTGAGCGGTCGTGTCCTGAACACCGTCATATACCACCGTCAGATCGGCCATAATCTGGTCAGCTCGTTCGACGTAGCGGCTAACGAACACGTCGGCGTCCTCATTCCGCTTTTGTCCTGTAAGGCTTTGAAAAGTAGCCTTCAATGACAAACCGATGGTATGCCTGATCCGCTCATCATCAGCCCGGGGCAAATCCATTCCATCCAGCGCGAAATTGACACACTCTATCACGCCTTTTGTCGAATCTGCTAACGTCAGGTCGAAATCAAATATGATTGCTCTTTCCATGCGTCGCGGCGTACACCTCTTCTGATTCAGTAACCGCCTCTAAGGCTTCTCCGCATCCCTTCCCTTGAACAGTGTCCGGTAATCGCGTAGTTTTGGATATAGTAAGGTCTGAACTGCCAGCCTGTGGGCAAGCTTCTCTCCAACGTGCCAATCACTTGAATCATGGCCCAATGTAAACGCGCGATCCATTCTGAGAAAGTCTACCGTTGATTACAACGTTGTTCTTCGACATCGGTGAGACCATCCTGGACGCCGGATCACAAATGGACGCGTTGATGGATGTACACCGAAACGTCCTGGAGGACTTTGGCTTTCCCATATCGCAGGACGTATACCGGCAGCTGGATGATGCGATGACCAGGTCATTCGTGCCCAGTGCGATGCATGCGATTACGTGGCATTTTGCGAATCCGGATAAAGGCCTGTATGACGACATAACTCGCAAGATTCGTTCGCAATATGATGAAATCAGGCAGATCGAAAACCGACTCTATCCCGGTGTGGATCGACTGCTTGAGATGTTGGCAAATGATTTCACCCTTGGCCTTGCTGGAAATGCGCCTGCGTCGGTACTGAAATCACTGGATGTATTCGGCGTATTGCGCTGGTTCACACATACCGACATTTCCGGGAGTATTGGAATCAAGAAGCCGGATCAACGGTTCTTTGAGACCATACTAGCGAATGCGGACACGCAAGCGTCTGAATCGGTCATGATCGGCGATCGGCTCGATAACGACATCATACCGGCCAAGCGAATCGGCATGAAGACCATCTGGATTCGGTGGGGGCGTTACAGTATCATAGAACCTCGCACACTGGATGAGATTCCCGATGCGACCGTGGCCGATGTGCGTGAAGTGTCTACCGCACTGCGCTCGTGGTTTGGTTGACGCCCCGAACCCAGGCGGTACAGTATCCTGCTGAAGCTGCTGATGCCGGTTGCTATCGATTTAATGAGTAAACCATGCGTTCCCATCCGCCCGCTTCTGATCGCCTTCCCGCACCCGTCCAGTCCCGCCTGAGGGGCTATTCTTCCGACGGCCGAAACCTCCGGACCGAATCCTGCTCCGACGTATTCCTCTACACGCATCCGCTGAAGAGCGGTCTGATCCTGAAGACGAGGGACATCCGGCTGAGACCACAGGAATTGGACCTGCTGGCGGAGACCGTGGCCCTTACCTGGTTGCAGGACAAACTCCCCGTGCCTGAATACCGGTGTTTTCAAGTGGAAGGCGATACGCAGTACCTGCTCATGACGCAGTTGGAGGGCGTAACGGGGATACATCCGGAAGCGACCGGCGATCCAGCGCAACTCGTGGCGGAATTCGCACGGGGTCTGCGCGAAGTACACGCACTGGATATCGGATCCTGTCCCATGGATTGGCGCATGTCGCGGTTCTTTCAGTGGGCGGAAGGGTTGATCGAAAGCGGTGCGCTGGACGACCAGTTAAAGGAAGGCGAGCACCGAACCATTCTTCTCGACAAACTGTCTGATATAAAGGAGGCCGTTCCCGAGGAGGAAGACCTGGTCTTCACGCACGGCGACTACTGCCTGCCCAACGTCCTGTTCACGGACGGCAAGCTGACCGGATTCATAGACCTTGGTTTCGCGGGTGTCGGCGACCGGAACCTGGATTTCGTGTCCGCGAGCTGGACGATACAGAGAAACCTGGGTGAGGAATGGGTTGACCCGTTCTTCCACGCCTATGGTCTAGAGCATCCCGACCTGGAGAAAATGAGGGCCTGGCAGAGCGTGTTCGAATTTGTTTTTCGATAGGAAAAAGGCGTGCGAACGACACCCCGACGGATTCGCAGAAACCGGTACCCACCACGGAGCCAGTATTGAACCGCAATCCGTCGAGACTGCTACAATACCAGGACGCATACGCCGCCCGCTTCAAACATCGAAGCATGGCGGAAGCATATGAGGGCAGGCCTCCTTATCCGGATGAAACCTTCAGGATACTGCTGGGGTTGCCCGGAGTGACGGGAGGAAGCGTCCTTGACGTTGGGTGCGGTACGGGAAGGATAGCAAGATCGCTCGTCGATCACGTGGCGAGCGTCGACGCGGTCGACTTCTCCCGCGAGATGATCCGCGTGGGCAGGTCGCAGGACAAGGGCAACCATCCCAACCTCAACTGGATTCTGGGCCGGGTCGAAGAGGTCGAGCTGACACCGGGCTACGCATTGGTGACCGCCGGAGCGAGCATCCACTGGATGGACTGGACCGTGGTGTTCCCGAGGTTTCGTGAGATACTGACCCCGGTCGGGTATGTCGCGATCGTTGAAGGAGACCGCCCTTTCAATGCGCCCTGGCGTGAGGCGGAGCGCGAACTCATACGACAGTACTCCACCAATCGTCATTATCAACAGATCGACCTGATCAAGGAGCTTGTGGATCGAAACCATCTGCTCCTGGCCGGAGACAGGAGGACGGTCCCGGTTGGCTTCTCCCAGACGGTTGAAGACTATGTCGAGTCCTTTCATTCGAGGGAGAGTATGTCCAGGGAACACATGGGTGACGAAAACGCCAGTGCCTTCGACGCCGAATTGTCCCGAATCCTCGCAGACTTTGCCGATAACGAAGGGGTTATCCAGTTCCAGCTGCAGACCCGGGTTGTCTGGGGCAGGCCGCTGGCATAGAAAGATGAACGTCTCCCGATGAACATCCCTCACGCCCAGGTCGAGGCCCTTCTTCGCGAGGCGGCCGATCAGATTGTCATGCCGCTCTGGAAGAACCTGGGTCGGGAGGACGTCACCGAGAAGAGCGCGGGCGATTTGACAACGTCGGCCGATACCCGGTGCGAGGCCTTCCTGTCATCTCACCTGCCCGGGTTGATCGAAGGCTCGCTGGTCCTGGGCGAGGAGAGCGTCTATGACGATCCCGACCTGTTGGCCGCACTGCAAACGGACGCGCCCGTCTGGGTAATCGATCCACTGGACGGTACGCGGTACTTCGCGGCGGGCGAGCCAAAGTTTGCTGTCATGGTCTGCCTCATTCAGTCGGGCGTGATCATTGGAGCGTGGATACTCAACCCGATTGACGGCCAGTTGACAAGTGCGGAACGGGGGTGCGGGGCCTTCCAGGGTGATGACCGCCTGGCCCGTGAATCCACGCGCCTGGTCGTCGATCCATCGCCCCTTTCCCTGGATCGCGCCCGCGGCGTGGCCATGACGTGGTACCTACCGGACGCGCTCAAGCCCACCGCCGATGCGGCGCTGGATACCTTCCTGTACATAGAACGCACCCGGTGCTCCGGGTACAACTATCCCTCCTTCGCGAAGAATGAACTGCAGTTCCTGTTCTACTATCGTACCCTGGTGTGGGATCACGCGCCGGGGGTTCTGATCGCGCAGGAGGCGGGCGGCTTCGTGCGAAGACTGGACGGCACCGAGTATTCGCCGGTGGATGACCGCAAGGGGCTGCTGTGCGCAAACAACCCGGAAACGTGGAAATCGGTACAGCGGACGCTGGTGCCGTCAATATCGGTTGTCGGTTAGGTTCCGCTACGGTTTAAGGTACCGACACCGGACAACAGCTGATGTCAAAAATTCTTGACACGACTGATGATGTCTAGTATTTTTTACACCATGTCAAGTATATCAGTCATTTCATCCGCTTTGGGAGACGCCATGAACATGTCCTTCGAAGAGAAGAGTGTCTGGGTTGAATTCGTCAGTTACTTCATCGGCCTGGGCGGCTACCTGGTTGTCGCCGGCCGCATGCTGTCAAACGGTGTCAGTGCCTTGCCTCCCTTCGTGCCGGTCTTCGCCGTGGCGGTCGTCTTCATCGTGGCCGTAAATATCGTAGGACACATCGTCGCGGCAGCCACCAGCCGGTCGGACGAGGTCGACGAGCGTGATCGGCTCATCGGCTGGCGTGCGGAAAGCGGGTCGTCATGGATCCTGGGCTTCGGCGTCATTGGCGCGATCACGGCGCTGATCTTTTCGGTCGGTAGCGTCTGGGTGGCTCACCTGCTTCTCATTTCGTTGTTCGTATCCGAGGTGACGAAGAACGTGTTGCAGATCGTCTACTACCGCCGGGGGATCTGAACGTGGCTAGATCGAGGATGAGCATCCGCAATCAGATCCGGATCCTGCGGTTCCGCCACGGCGAGATGACGCAGCAGCAACTCGCCGACCTGGTCGGTGTCACCCGGCAGACGGTCAACGCGATCGAGGGCGGCAAATACTCGCCTTCGCTCGAAGTCGCGTTCCGGATTGCCCACGTGTTCGGCAAGCCGCTCGAAGAAGTGTTTCAGTTTGACGACGCAGAGCCCGGGCGTCGCGGATAGGCACAAGTAATCACGGACCAGGCGTCCTGATCGCGCAGGAGGCTGGCGGCTTCGTGCGAAGGCTGGACGGCACCGAGTACTCCCCTGTGGATGACCGCAAGGGACTGCTTTGCGCCAACAATCCGGAGATGTGGAAGTCGGTGCAGCGGAAGCTGGTACCGTCCGTCGAGGTCGTCGGCAAAATCTAGCACCTTCTCTTCTGTGGAAGTAAGAGAAAACGTGGCCCCGAGACATCCACGGGGCCACGCCTCGCCGAGTAGGACCGGTTCACGATGCGAGGTATCCCTTCACCTCGTGGCGTCCCTTCACCTCGTGGTCTGGAACGGACGGACTGTTCCGGAGAAAGGTAACGGCGGATCAAGCCGCCAAACCCGGGATACAGACGAAACTTTTTCCAGATCGGCAAGCGTTTTGACAAACGAATCCGACGACCTTTCAAGTTGGTCAGCGAGCTCGGTGTTTTCCTCGAAATATCCTCCCATGGATTCGGAGGACTCCGAATTCGCTGTGGATTCGTCATACACCAGCGTAAGGTTGAACAGCACCGGTTTGCTTTCCGATTTGCCGTCACTGGCGTAGATGACCGTCGGCAGTACGGCAACGATACCGACGTTCCCGTATACAGACGCGAATTCGGCCGGCGTCACGGAACTCCGGGGCCTGATGATGAATCGACTGCCATACCGATCGACGCAGAGCAGCGCTTCCTCGGGGGAACGAATGCCCAGCCTGCCGGGAATCGCGACACCGAACCGGTAAGTAATCACATCCTCCTCAAAGTCCGACGCCGGATCCGCCTCGAACTCCAGGTCCGTACCGGGACCCGCAGGGAACAGGACGACGCGTGAACGATCAAAGATCGGGTCGTTTACGGACGGAGGGTGGTTGGGGCCGTGGTGCACGGGCCGAATCAGGGATTTCGTGTTGAAGATGCCCGATGCGGGCTGCCAATACAGCGCCGGCTCCGTCGACTGCTTCACCTGCGGTGACGGCGTGGAACTGGAGAATCCGATCCAGACGACCACGAGCGTGACCGCTACTAAAGGGATCAAAAAGTAGGTAAGCAGGATTGACCGTGACATGGGTAGCTCCCTTGTTGATGTGTGAATGAGAACAGGAAGGAACTACGGACATTTAGTCACGGAGGAGATCTCGACTGCCAGCTGCTGCTTATGACATCTGGCAACCCGTGTTTTGTGTTAGAATCGCTGTCGACGTAAATGACTGGAGATGCAGAGACAGGCAGCAGGATCTTGCGAGACAACGAGTTGACGTGCAGACCGCACAAATCCACCAACCCGTCCAAAGACAGCCTGTCCTGCAAAAAAGAGAAGCATTTGCACACCCAGATCCCGATCATGGTCTTTCCTCGCAGACTCATCGAGGTTGACGGCGTCTCTACCCTGTTTAACTACCGTGGCCATTTACAGGTTCCGGGGAAAGGGTGAACAGACGCAAACCGGACCGGGTTTTTTGTACGCCATTCAGGAACTGGAAATCTGCGGCGGCCGCAACCCGGTGTATCTGGCCCGCGGCCGGATGAGTTGGTCCCTTTCATACTGTTCGATCGCGTGTCCGATCCAGCCGGCCGTGCGGCCGAGGGCGAACAGGGCCATGGCGCTGCCTTCCGGCATGTTGAGGACGCGGACCAGCGCCGTGAGAGCCAGGTCGATGTTGTACCGGTCCGGGACCAGGCGATGGGTTGTTTCGATGATTTCCCGCGCAAGAAGCAGGTCCTTCGATCCCGGAAACCGGTCCTCCAGCTTGCGCAACAGCAGGCTCGCTCGCGGGTCCACGTCGCGGTAAACGGCGTGGCCGAACCCGGGTATTTTCTCACCGATCCGCAACCTGTTGGCAATCGCCCGTTCAACGCTGCCGATAGATTCCGCCTCCTGAAACAGCGCTTCGACCCGCTCGCTGGCCGCGCCGTGCTTATATCCGCGCAGTGCGGCAAGTCCCGCGCATACCGCGCTGTAGGGCGTCGTTCCGGCCGATGCGGCGCATCGCACGGTAAAGGTCGATACGTTCAACTCGTGATCCGCAAACAGCACCAAGGTCGTATTGATCAGCTCCGCCGCGCCATCAATCTCCGGCGCCCAGGCCCTTCGCAACGCCTGCGCGATCCCACCCATCGGGTCTTCGCCCGTGGCTACCCCTGTCATGAACCAGAGAATACGCATGCCCGTGGCGGCGACCGTGTCCCGCCGCAGATCCAGCGCGGCCAGGTCATCCGCCTCGGCCAGGGGGAGCAGCGTCTGAAAGCGTTCGACGGGTTTGAGCTTCTTCAGTTTCAACCAGCTTTCGCGGTAGTCCCTCTGGTAGGTGTTTGAGAAAATCGGAAAAGAAAACCGCTTGTCATTCGTCCAGATCAATGCCGCGACGCGTTCGAACGATTCATTCGCCGCCAGGATCGTCGCGTCGCGCCCCCGGTAGAACAGCCGTTCATCCGTGATCAGCGTGATCGCCGATTCCAGGATCGGATCTCCCGTGTGCAGGGCCCGTTTTACCGCCCATCCCGGATTCCGGCGGGCGCGCTTGCGGGCTTTCAGCCGTTCGATGTCCTCACTGCGATACAACCGCTTCCGCCGGCCGTCGCCGCTTGCTTCAGACCGGATCATGCCGCGGCTTACATACGCATAGAGCGTCGACGGACTGACGTTCAGCGCGGAGGCCGCTTCGGTGGATGTCATGTATCTTCTGCTGTTCATTACAACGTCCTCTCGTATCGAAAAGTTTCTGGGCAACCGGCCCGCCGTGGGCAACCGGCCCGCTGTGGTATGTCCCATTTCGAAAACTTATGTTGATTGATATTTTAATCAATATTGACAATATGTCAAATTTCCTTTTGTTAGATGCGGAAGGACCATCTGCCATCTGCCTGATAAAGGAGCATTATCCTTGCACCATATCGCCGTACTGCCCGGAGACGGGATCGGACCTGAGATCACCCACGAGGCCGTCAAGGTACTGCAGGCCGTGGGGGAGCGGCACCAGCTGAATCTCGACTTCACCCACCACCTGGTCGGGGGAGCGCTGCTCGATGCGCAGGGCGTCGCATTGTCCGATGAGGTCGTGGAAGTTTGCCGGCGCAGCGACGCGGTGCTCTTCGGCGCGGTGGGCGGCCCCAAATGGGACCATTTGGACATGCAGGACCGGGCGGACCATGCCCTGATTCGTTTACGGCAGGAACTTTCCGTCTACGCGAATCTGCGGCAATTCCGGTTGTACGCGGGGCTGGAGGACGCGTCCGCGGTCAAAGTCGATCTCATTTCCGGGGGCGTTGATTTCATCATACTGCGGGAGCTTTCCAGCGGCGCCTACTACGGACGGCCGAAATTCAGCGAAGTCACTCCCAGCGGCAGAAGGGCCGTCGATACCATCGAGTATTACGATTTCCAGGTCGAGCGGCTGGCCCGTTACGGATACGAACTGGCGCGGCAGAGACGTGGCAGACTGACCTCGATGTCGAAGTGGAATGCCCTGGAATCTTCCAGGCTTTGGCGCGATGTCGTCGAGGAAGTGGCTTCGGAATACTCCGATGTAGATACACGGCATGAAATCGTCGACGCGGGCGCCATGAACCTGATCCAGCGGCCCGCCGAATACGACGTAATCATCATGCCCAACATGTTCGGTGACATTCTGGGCGACGAGGCGGCCGTGCTTGCCGGGTCTATCGGAATGGTCCCGTCCGCGGAGATCTCTCTGGACAGCACCTCGCTGTTTGAGCCGATACACGGAAGCGCGAATGACATCGAAGGGAAGGACATCGCGAATCCCATCGGAATGATTCTGAGCGGCGCCCTCATGCTCCGGTACAGCCTGGAATGTCCGGATGGCGCCGACGATATCGACCGCGCCGTCGGCAGGGTGATCGAAGGTGGCTACAGGACCGCGGACATCCTGAGATCGCCCGGTCAGCAAGAGGTATCCACCTCGGAAATGGGCGATCTAGTGGCCAGAATGTTGAGGGATTGATTACTGCGCAGGATCACACGAATTCCCTGACAGGGAGCTTATCATGACTTACTCAACCGGTCTCAAGGACGTCGTGGCGGCGGAAACCCGGCTGAGTCATGTCGATGGCGAAGCCGGCGTACTGGTCATTGGGGGATATCCACTCGAGGAAATTGCGGAACGTGCGACTTACGAGGAGATGGTCCACCTCCTCTGGCACGGAGCGCTGCCCACCGAGGCTGCCCTCGATGGATTCACGAGTGAACTGGCCGCGAGCCGTCCGCTATCCGGGGTCACCCACGATCTGTTGCGCGGCGCGGCAAAGGAACGCCGACCCGTCATCGACGTGGTTCGCATGGCCGCGGCCTCCCTTCCTTCCATCGACGACACAGCCGACGCCCGATCCCTGGTGGCCGGCCTGCCGACCATGGTGGCGGCCTACTGGCGCCTTCTTCACGGCAAAGAACCGGTAGCACCCGAAGCCAGTCTCGGCCACGCGGCCAATCTGCTGTACATGCTGGACGGCGAAATCCCCGGCGACGACCGGGTACGGGCACTGACGACCTATCTCAACACGGTGATCGACCACGGCATGAACGCCTCCACCTTCACGGCGCGGGTCATCGTTTCCACGCGTTCGGACTTCGTTTCTGCCGTTTCAGGTGCGATCGGCGCGCTCAAAGGACCCCTCCACGGCGGCGCACCCGGCCCCGTCATTTCCATGCTCGAAGCGATCGGCGACGCCGATAACGCCGAATCCTACCTTCGTGCAATACTCGAATCCGGTGAACGGCTCATGGGTTTCGGTCATGCGGTATATCGCGTTCGCGACCCGCGGGCCGACGTCCTTTCACGCGCCGCCCGGACCTTTCTCGACCGGGACGACGACGGCAAGGACGACGACAAGGACGACGACCGGGACGACGACGGCCAGGTCGACTACGGCCACGATGGCCACGACGACCTGTACGCCCTGGCCGTGCACGTCGAGAAAACCGCCCTCGAACTCCTCGAAGAATACAAGCCCGGCCGGCGCCTGCAGACCAACGTCGAGTTCTATACCGCTCTTCTCCTCAAGGGCCTGGGTCTTCACCCGGACCTCTTCACCCCCATGTTCGCCGTGGGACGCGTCGCCGGCTGGACCGCCCACTGCATCGAGCAACAAGCCGTAGACCGCATTTTTCGTCCCGATTCCCATTACTCGGGTGAAATGACCAGGCGGTGGACGCCCGTTGACAATCGGTAGCGCATTACCACGAGTAGCGCATTGTCGCGATTGGCTTTGTTACCGGTAATGATTGCCGCGGTACTTATCGACTTAACGCTGGCATAACGCGTCCGAATTCCGCATAATACCTCCCCGAGACATCGATACGAATATCGGCATGATTTTGGAACGGTCACCAGGGAAATGCTGGGAAAGGAACAGCCAATGGCGATGGTCGATATGAAGCAGATCCACGCCCCGGAAGACGCGACGGACCTGCTGAGCCGCCCCGACGAACTGCGGCAGCGCGCCGCGGAGGACGGCTGCCTGTTCTTTCGACGTCTGCTCGATCCGGCGCGCGTGATGGAGGTCCGGCACCAGATACTCGCCGTGTGCCGGGAACACGGGTGGCTCGCTCCCGGATCGGATCTCAAGGCCGGTATCGCAGATCCCGGCATCAGCGTGTTCGAAGGCGACGACCCCCGCTGGATAGCTGTCTACGACGATGTCCAGCGGATCCGCGAATTCCACGCACTGGCCCTCGACCCCGCGGTAGTCGGTATGCTCGAAGTGCTGTTTGGAGAACCTGTGCTGGCCCACAGCCGGAACATCTGCCGGCTCGTGTTCCCGGATACGAACACCCACTCGACCCCGCCTCACCAGGACAACTACTTCATCGGCGGTTCGGACGAGACGTGGACGGCCTGGATCCCGCTGGGCGACTGTCCGGAGGAACTGGGCGGGCTCGCCGTCAACCGGGGATCCCACCGCGGCGGCATGCTGGAGACGACCGAAGGCGTGGGGCCGGGCGGGCGGCAGGTACCCGTCGAAGACGCCTCCGCGTGGGTAGGCGGTGATTATGTCTGCGGCGACGTCATCATCCTGCACAGCCTGACCATCCACCAGGGCCGGGACAACATGACGGCGGACCGTCTCCGGCTGTCGTCCGATTACCGGTACCAGCCGAGAAGCCACCCGGTCCGGGAGGATTCCCTCCAGCCCCACATGAACTGGTTGACGTGGGACCAGATCTACGAAAACTGGGATGAGGACGATCCGGTGAAGTACTACTGGAAGGACTGGGACCTGGACGTGGTCAAGCGGGAGCCGCGGTAGTCGGTCCGCGAGGCGAACCGCCGCGAATACCACGCGGACCGCTCATTGATTTGCACGCGCCTGGTCACACCCTGCGCCAGGACATGCCCCGCACCTGGACACGCTGTCCCAGGACACCCCGGACATGCCCAATCCCCTTACAAAAACCGCCAGGCACCTGCTGCGGATGTTCTTACCCAAACCGATGGCGGAGCCGGTCGATATGTCGGGGCGTCACGTGATCGTGACCGGGGCGTCACCCGGTTCGCTCGGGTACGAAGCCGCGAGGATCCTCGCCGGCTGGGGCGCGACGGTCGTGGCGACCCGGGTCCGAGACGTGGTCCTGATGGAAGCGGCGCTGAAAGACGACCTGCGCAAGCGCGGCACCAACGCGGACAAACTCTCGGCGCACGCACTGGATCTCTCCGACCCGCACAGCGTCAACGCCTTCGCCACCTGGTACCGCGAAAGTCACCAGGGCAAGCTCCATGTACTGGTCAACAACGCGGGCATTCACAGGAAGACCCTGGCCCCTCGCACGGAAACGCCTTTGACCGATGACGGCTTCGAGGTTCACTGGCGGACCAACTACCTCGGCGCCTTTCACCTGACCCGGGCGCTGCTGCCCCTCCTGCAACAATCCGGTCTCGAAAGCGGCGACGCGCGGATCGTCAACGTGTCCTCCGGACTCCACGACCGGGTCGGGAACGCGGATCTTTTTGGCGAGATTGCGCACCGCCACCGGTCGAATCGCGATTTGCCGCGCCGCAACTTGACGCATGGCGATTTGCCACCCCACGATAGGCCGCGCTACCACTCCTGGGACGCGTACGGCAAGTCGAAACTGGCGATGAATCACATGGCCTTTGAAATCGAAAGACGATTCGCCGAATCACACAACCTGCACGGGGTAGCCGTACACCCGGGCGTCGTAATGACCAACCTGACCCTGCCGCAGGCGTTTCGAGGACGGATCGGCAAGGCAGCGCATCGTATCAGTTCCGCGCTGGCCTCGCTGGTCCTGCTGTCCCCGACTGCCGGGGCGCAGACCATCGTGATGTGCGCGAGCCAGCGCCCGCTGCAAGGAGGCAAGTATTACGAGCACTGCGCCGTCGCCGAACCGAGCGTAGACAGCCTGGACGCCGACGCCTCGAAACGCCTGTGGGAGCAGTCGGTACGGTGGGTCGGGGCCATCGAGTGACACGCCGCACACCGCGCTGCGCGTAACGTAAATCCATAATCAGCCCGGGGGGATCAAACCTCGGGAAATCAAACCTCCGGGGGATCAAATCTCAGGAAGACCCGCTTTGGACCACGAACTACTTGAACGAGGATTCTCACACCGCCCGCTGACGACCGCGCAACGCCAGGCGCTGGACACCGATGGCTTCCTCGTGCTGGAAGGAATCATCTCGCCGGACTGGCTCGCCAGTTTGCGTCATGCTTTCGATGACATTCATGACCGCGAGGGCGACAAGGCCGGCGAGGAGGTCGCGCAGATGGAAGGCGTACGCCGGCTTGCCGATCTGATCAACAAGGGATCGGTATTCGACGCGGTCTACCTGCAGCCCGAGCTACTGACGGCGGTCTTCCATGTCCTGCAGCGGCCGTTCAAGCTGCACTCGCTCAACGGCCACGACCCGCTGCCCGGAAGCGGACTGCAAATCCTGCACGCCGACTGGGGACAACCTGCCGAACCCGGCGGACCCTACCACGTCGTCAACTCCATGTGGATGCTCGACGATTTCACCCGGGTCAACGGTTCGACACGCTGCGTGCCCGGCAGCCACCGAATACCAGGCCGGATTACCGACCACCTGGCTGATCGACTGGCGGACCACCCCGACCAGGTACACCTGACGGGCCGCGCCGGTTCGGTGGCCGTATTCAACGGCGGCCTCTGGCACAGCTCTTATGTCAACCGCAGCGACGCCCCCCGTCGTGCCCTGCACTGTGCCTTTATCGCCCGTGAACACCCCCAGCAGACGAATCAGCGGGAGTATCTGCGACCTGAGACGGACCAACGCCTGTCCCCGCTGGCACGCTACGTCCTGGACGTCGAGGACGGCCCACGGTAATTCGATTACCCAAACAGCTCCCGCACCATGCCCCGTGCCCGTTCGATCACCGTTTCGAGGCAGCCGGGGGCGAGCTTGGTCCAGTAGGTGACGTCTTCGTTGGCCTCGTGCCCACCGCGGGGATAAGCCTCCCTTGTCGGCAGGTAGCCGACATAGTGCGACGTGAGGTGGGCCGGAAAGAGGAAGGGCGCCGGCGAGTTTACCTTGAGCGCCAGTTGCCCTTCCACGAAGGGTTCACCAGGGAGGCCGACAATACAGAGGGCGCCAACGCGAAAGGCCTGGATCTCGTAGCTGAACACGCCGTCCCGCCGCCTGCACAGTTCGACGCTCCGGGTCGATGCCGCCCGGAACCAGCGCAGATCCACCTGACCATCCGCTTCGCGCGGCGGCCCAGGATACGCGGTGAGAATCTCGTGGACTTCGCGCAGGCGCTCGTCCGGTATATCGCGAAAGGGCAGGCTGATCCTTTCGATCCTGGTATCCAGCGCAACGTCGTCCGAGAAGTTGCCCGCGAACGCCATGTCGCGCACAATACGCTCGCTCAAACCGGACAGTTCACGGCCCATCCTCAGGTGATCCGGCTGAAAATCCGGGTCGTAGGGATGCCAGGGGTTGATGTTGCCACAACACCCATTGACGACCAGCGGAACTGTGTCGGCACCGAAGGCCTGCTGCATCTCGTGGGACCAGGCGCCGGGCCAATCCGCCGACGCGGCCAGGAAGGTCTCCCGGTTTCCATACGCATTGACCGGGTGGCACGTGTAGTGCAGGAGAAAGGCCAGCGGTTTTCCGTTCATGTCCTGGACACAGCACACGCCCACCTCCGGATCTATCGGTCCTTCGAGATAGCAGACCTCAGAGTTCCCAAAGGGTTGCTGCTCCCGTCCCTGTGGCCTGGGCATGACTATGGTGCCGTCCCGGCGTATGCCGCGCCGGTTGAAAGCCAGGTCACCCGACACGCCGCGGCCCAGCCCGATGCGCGCGGGCTCTAGCCTGCCCGCCGCTTCGATCGCGGCCTCCACGGCAGCGACAGCGGCCCGGTCACCATAGGCGCGCTCGGCGCCGCGCAGATACTCCGTCTCCTCGGTGGTCTCCAGCGGAAAATCCGGATCCAGCATGAAGTAGCCGAGGCTCGGAGCGGAATGCGTCTGCGTCGCCTGGACCATGATCGCGTCCTGTTCAATGCCTGTCTGTTCGTGGATTTCCGCGCGGATCCGGTCCGTGTAGTTGCCGGTGACGATGGTGAGATCCAGGATCACCAGGCAGACGCGCCGCCCGCCCGACTCGAATACGATGGCTTTGGCATAGAGCGGATCGATCACGGCCTGGGTCGGACGGTGGTCACCGGCCCCGCTGCCCGCCAGATGCGTTCTTTCGGGTGGGGAAATGTCGATCATCGCCGCGCCGGCGCTTAACTGATTTGACGTATCCATGGTCTTCCTTTCTTCGATTTCTTCTCTTCGTTTTCCTTTCGCCGCAAGTTGATAAAGACTAACATAAAGCATCCACATCACATTTTAGAATGGGGAATTCGATCATGATCGAATGGCTGGGAGTCGAACACCTCTTCGAACTGTCCCGGACCGAAGCGATCTGGGGATTCTTCACCCCGCTGATCGTCTACGCCGTGTTTTTCGTGATCCAGCTCATGCTTCCCGGCAGGTGGGTCCCCGGCTACGTCGTCAACCCGGAGACCGGCGAACCCCGCAACTACCGCCTGAACGGCATGCTCGTGTTCTTGATCGCGATCGTCGTGTGGGCGCTCGAACTCACCGGGCTTCCCCACGACTGGTTCTACCGGTCCTCGGTCTATGCCGTGGCCGGCGGCACGGTCTTCAGCATAATCTTCACCCTGATCGCCGTGTTTACCCAACCGGAAGGCAAGGTGAAGAACAGGTTCCTGGCGTGGTGGTTCGGCCGCGCGCAGGAAATTTCGTTCTTCAACGAACGCATCGACGTGAAGATGTACATGTACGTGGTCGGCGGGTCGATGCTTTCGCTCAACGCCCTGTCCGGCGCCGTGTACCACTACGAACTCTTCGGCGAGCACGCCAATCCGGGCGTCATACTCTACGCGGCCTTCTTCACCTTCTACATCATGGACTACATGGTCTTCGAGCGAGTACAGCTCTATACCTACGACCTGATTCACGAGAATGTCGGCTTCAAGCTGATCTGGGGCTGCCTCGTGGTCTACGGCTGGTTGTTCATTCTCCCGCTGTGGGGCTTGGCCGCGCACCCGAACCCCGAATTCTCGCCCGCCTGGACTAACTTCTGGCTCATCGGTGCGTCCGCTCTGTTCCTGTTCGGCTGGGGTATCTCGCGCGGCGCCAACCTCCAGAAATACACCTTCAAGCGATGGCCGGACCGCAAGTTCCTCGGCCTCATCGCGCCGAAGTACATCCAGGCCGGCGACCGCAGGATCCTGTGCAGCGGCCTGTGGGGCGTCGCCCGCCACCTCAACTACATGGGCGAGGGATTCCTTGCCCTGTCTATCGCCCTGATATTCGGCCACTTCGCGAACTTCTGGGCCTGGACCTATTTCATATTCATCGTGTCCCTGTTTCTGTACCGGCAATGGGACGACGACCGTCATTGCGCCGTGAAATACGGCGCCGAAAAGTGGGCGGAATACCGGGATCGGGTGAAGTACCGGATCGTGCCAGGGATTTATTGAGCACGGGTCGAGGGGTTTGTATTCCAGGCACTTCGCGTTCCGTCAGCCATTAAGGTGATGCCGCCAATGGCCTCCAACAAAACACAGGAATCCCAAAGATTACTGCATTCCGTGAAGGACAAATACAATGGTCCTGAAGAACTTGATATCAGAAAAGACGAGCTTAAAAACGGTATCCGGGAGGCGGAACAGGCGTTCGCAGGAAAGTACCCGGTAAACAGTCGCCTGCTGGACATAGGATGCGCGACGGGGCGATTATGCTTCGCACTTGCGCGGCAGGGATACGACGTCACCGGTATTGATGTTGCCGAGAAACAGATTGAACAAGCAAGGCGAACCACGAAAGCGGAACGCGTCGACGTCACGTTTCTTCAATACGAAATGCCGCTTCTGCCTTTTCCCGACGCCTCATTTGCCGCTGCATTTATGGGAAACGTTTATTGCTATGTCCCGCACCGCGCGTCACGAATCGCTTTTCTGGAAGAGATCGCGCGTGTGCTAAATCCACATGGCGAGGTTTTTCTTTCGCAGACTGTCCTGGATTCTGTACTGGAAGGTTACGAAGACATCTGCGATGATAACCACCGTAGATACGCTCCCGAATACGAGACCCTGGAAGAGGGAGACGGATTCGTGCTGGGAGCGCCGCACTATTTGCACTTCTTCTTCGCCGAAGATCTCATGGCAGAACTGGAAGCATCCCCGTTTCAGGTGGTGAGTTCAGATTTGAAGAAGTCAGATTTCAAATGTGTTTTAAGGAAGCGAAATACATGAGCCGTTCGCGGTTACATGCGTCAGAATGCACTTCAAACCTTCCTCGCCACGTGCCGGTCTTCGTAAATCCCTTTGCGGAACTTCTCGGGATTGAGTTCTTCGGGCATATAATGCCATGCCGTGCTGTAGCGGGTGCGGCTGCTGTGGTTGTCGTAGGCGCCGTGCAGGAGATTGGCGGAAAACAGCACGACCGTACCCGCGGGAATGACCAGGTCCACGGCCTGCGCTTCATCGACCTGAGTCCAGCTGCCATGCCTGCTTAACTGACTGCGGTGCTCGACGATCTCTCCCATCCGGTGACTGCTCGGCACCACCCGCAGGCAACCATTCTCCACGTCCGCATCTTCCAGATAGATCCCGCAACTGACGATTCGATCCGTATCGGTACCAAAATAAAAGTTATCCTGGTGCCAGCCCGTAGACGTTCCGCCATCGGGCAACTTCGGAAAGAACTTGGTGCCGAATACGTCGATGTTATCCCCGATCAGTACGGCCACGCGGTCTACGATCGCCGGTTCGCGCGCCAGTTCCAGCACGCGGTAGTCGACCACGCATACGCCCTGGACTTTGTGCAGCAAACCCGCTCGGGGGTCGCCCCGTTCGTCCAGTTCGAGTGCCCAGTGCGGTTCCTGCTCGGTCAATCGGCTGCCCTGGTCGACGAGTTCATCGAATACCTGCTTGTATCTGGCCAGTCGCTCGCCCTGTATCAGGGATTCAAAAACGAGATAGCCATCTTCCCGGTACTGAATTGCTTGTTCGTCGGTCAACATGATGACCTCTTTGGAATGGCGGCGTTCCACTCTGCACCTCTCGCGCACGGCAACCGGTACCGGCCACGAAATCAACCGCCTTGCGTTTCCTCGAGCGTCTCCAGCCAGCGATAGCCGTAAGCCGGGACTAAGGGTGATACGTCCATGCCGTCGGGACTCATGCTGAACTTCTCGACCCGCAGCCGGTAGTTGTATTCGTGCCTCGGGTGGAAGCCCACGATCTCGCCACGGTAGGGGACGCCGTTGTAGACCTTGCAGTACCCGGCATGGCCGTCCCCGCACTCGACCCTGCCCCAATCGATGGTGATCTCCTCTTCCTCTGTTCCTTCCGCCTGGGTTTTCGAGACCACGTTCGTCAGGACGTACCGGCCATCGTTGTATCTGTTCGCCTCGAGAACATAGTGATAGCCGGCCTCGTAATCGAAGTCGTTGATGGTGTCGTCGTACGGCACGCCGTTCACCACTGGACAGAAGTCGTCGCTCCGGGAGCATAGGACGCGTGCGGGACCTACCGTCAGGGTTACCGCCGTGGAAGGCGCCGGGTTCTTCTCGAGTTGCTCCAGCAAGCGGTAGGCGTACCGGCTGGCGTCCTGCGGCGGTTCACGCCCGCCCCAGGGATCGTACTTGCCGATCCGGAGGCGATAGGTATAGCCGGTCTCGTATTCGAAACCCTCGATCGCATCGTAGAAAAACCCGCCGTCGACCACCATGCAGGTCCGCAGGCCCACGCCGTAGCACTTGGCCAGGGTGGGGCCGATGGTAACGACTCGGGTCTCGATGTACTCCTGCACGTCCGGGCCGGGCCCTGTCGGATCCGTGTCGCCGTCACAGCCGGCAAAGACGCTGGCAGTGACAAGGGCCACAATGAGCGGCAGAGCGAAGCTTTGACAGCGACGGGTTGAAGTATGTACGGATGGCATGATGTCGTGTCCTGAATGATGTAGTGTCCTGGATGGCATGTCGGCGCTCCTGGATGGGACAACGTGAACCAGATTTCAACCTGCGACATTCCCTCTGTATCATCAAGACGATTTTGCGGCGGGATGGTTCCCCAAAGCGTGCAAATACCCCCCATATTCCTCTTGCCTGAGCACGGGTGAAACCGGTATTTTTCCTAGCTGTAAGTTCCTATATCAGACTAGTAGCGAATCCCATAGGTTTTACCATCATCCAGTACACGTAAACGGAGGATCGAAATGACGACCAACCAGACATGGTGGCCGGATCAACTGGACTTGAAGCCGTTGCGCCGGAACGCGCCGCAATCCGACCCGATGGACGAGGAATTCGACTACGCCGAGGCGGTCAAGGACCTCGACGTCGATGCGCTTAGGAAGGACATCGAAGCGGTGATGACGACCTCGCAGGACTGGTGGCCCGCCGATTACGGCCACTATGGACCGCTCTTCATCCGTATGACCTGGCACGCCGCGGGCACGTACCGCATCAGCGACGGGCGGGGCGGCGGCGGTTCCGGCCACCAGCGCTTCGCACCGCTCAACAGCTGGCCGGACAACGGGAACCTGGACAAGGCGCGCCGCCTGCTCTGGCCGATCAAGAAGAAATACGGCCGGAACCTCTCCTGGGCCGACCTGCTCATTTTCGCCGGCAACTGCGCGCTCGAATCCATGGGGTTCAAGACCTTCGGTTTCGCCTTCGGCCGCCCGGACGTGTGGGAGGCGGACGAGACGGATTGGGGCTCGGAGACGACGTGGCTCGACGACCAGCGCCACAGCGAAGACGGAGAACTCAAGTGTCCCCTCGGGGCGGACCACATGGGCCTGATCTACGTGAATCCGGAAGGTCCGAACGGCAATCCGGACCCGGCCCTGGCGGCACAGTACATCCGCCAGACCTTCAAGAACATGGCGATGAACGACGAGGAGACGGTCGCCTTGATCGCCGGTGGACACACCTTCGGCAAGGCCCACGGCGCCGGACCCGAGGACCATGTCGGTCCCGAGCCGGAAGGCGCCTGCATTCATCAGCAGGGTCTCGGTTGGAAAAGCAGCCACGGAAGCGGAAAGGCCGGCGATACGATCACCAGCGGCCTGGAAGGCGCATGGACCAGCAATCCGGTCAAGTGGGACAACGAGTTCGTCGAGAACCTCTACGGCCACGAGTGGGAGCTGACGAAGAGTCCCGCGGGCAAATCGCAGTACACGCCCAGGAACGCCGCCAAGGTGGCCAACGTGCCGGACGCGCACGATCCTTCGAAGAAGCATGCTCCCATGATGCTCACCACGGACCTTTCCTTGAAGGCGGACCCCGAATACGCGGCGATCACCCAGCGCTTTCTCGAGCGTCCGGCGGACCTGGAAGATGCCTTCGCCAGGGCGTGGTTCAAGCTGCTTCACCGCGACATGGGCCCCCGCAGCCGGTATATCGGTCCGCTGGTCCCCGCGGAATCGCTGCTCTGGCAGGACCCTGTCCCGGCGGTCGATCACGCATTGATCGACGAGCAGGATGTCGCCGCCCTGAAAGAGCAGGTCCTGGCCTCCGGCCTGTCCGTTTCCCGGCTGGTCTCGACCGCCTGGGCGGCCGCGTCATCCTACCGCGGCACGGACAAGCGCGGTGGCGCGAACGGCGCGCGCATCCGTCTCGCCCCGCAGAAGGACTGGGAAGTGAACGACCCGGCCGCCCTCGGCGAGGTGCTGCCGAAACTCGAGCAGATCCAGGCGGAGTTCAACAAAGGGCAGTCGAGCGGCAAGCGGGTCTCCCTGGCCGACCTGATCGTCCTGGCCGGATGCGCGGGCATCGAACAGGCTGCCCGGGACGCCGGTCATGGCGTGCAGGTACCTTTTGTGCCGGGACGCACCGACGCGACGGACGAATGGACCGACGCTGAGTCGTTCGCCGTGCTCGAACCCACCGCGGACGGGTTCCGCAACTACCTCCAGGCCGGCCAGAACGGCAAGCCGGAAGACCTGCTGGTGGAGCGGTCGTACATGCTGAACCTCACCGCGCCCGAGATGACGGCGCTCGTCGGGGGCCTGCGGGCCCTGGACGCGAACACAGGACAGTCCCGGCATGGCGTGCTCACCGACTGGCCGGGGACCCTGACCAACGACTTCTTCGTGAACCTCCTCGACATGGATATCGCGTGGAGCGCTTCGTCCGAAGAGGAGGACGCGTACGAGGGACGCGACGGTCAGACCGGCGAGGTGAAGTGGACCGCAACCCGGGTGGACCTGGTCTTCGGTTCGAACTCCGAGCTTCGGGCCTACGCGGAAGTCTATGGCAGCGACGACGGGCGGGAGATGTTCGTGAACGACTTCGTGGCCGCCTGGACCAGGGTAATGAACCTGGATCGGTTCGACCTGGCATAGTCTTGGCGTGTGCGGGACGTGGAGTCGCCCAGCATGCCAGGCGCAGGCCGCGGTTCAGTAGCCCAGCACGCGGTAGTCGCCGTCCAGGACCAGGCGCGCCGACACGTACATGCCCAGCAGCCCGAAGAGCACCCAGGGTGCGTTCAGGACGCCGACATAAACGAACAGCTCGGTCCGTGTGATGAGACGCTGCCGCCTGGCCATGAAGAAGCTGACCCCGTAGACCGACGTGGCGTAGGCCCACTGCCAGGAGAGTACCAGCCCGAGCATACCGGCCAGGACAGCCGGCATGATGTTCAAGGTTAGGGCCGCGTAGAGGACCAGGGTCGGAATCGGTGTAAAGAATCCGTTCGCGACATCGACGTTAAACCCCCAGGTGCGGCGGTCCGAGAACGACCCGTCGATCAGGGAATATGTAGCCCAGACGTCCGCCCACACCGTCGGGGAGAATATCCGCCTCAAAGGCACCCTGGTCAGCAGAAACTCGACCGCCGGTGTACGGCCCGTTTCGCGTTTCCGGGCGCGCCAGTATTCGGTGCGTTCCTCGATATAATCACGTTTGAGGAACAGGCAGATCTCCCAGTAGCAAACCAGCAGATTGGCCGAGAAAAACAGGCTCAGCAGGCTGTGTATGGCGTTGAGGTCGCTAAAGACGTAGTAGCGCGTTCCAATACCGAGCAACGTCAGGAACACGACCGCAAGCGCGGCGAACAGTCCGGGTGCCATCCCGATCTCCTATTCTCGGTTTGCCGTTTCGTTGAAGCGCGCCATTCCTTACTCGCGCGCTTTTTCGTCGATGCGCGCCTTTCCTTGAATCCAAGGTAACCCTCCGGATCGGATTTGTACAAGTTTCTTGGTTCGGCAATGCTTCTATACGCGGACTTGACTCTGGGAGAACCTCCATGCTGATCGTCGATTCCCACCTGGACATCGCTTACAACGCCCTCGAATGGGACCGGGACCTCTTCCAGCCCATATCTAAAATCCGCGAGGCAGAAGCCGGCATGGCACAGAAGGGCCGCGGCCTGGGCGTGGTGAATTTCGAGGAACTGCGCCGCGGCGGAATCGGGCTCATGTTCGTCACGGTGAACTGCCGGATCGCTTCGATGGGCAAGCGCTTCTCCGGCGTGCGCACCCAGGACATCGCCTATGCTCGGTGCATGGGCGAACTGGCCTACTACCGCCTGATGGAAGCTAAAGGGGTCTTTCGACAGGTGCGCAACCGGACCGAACTCGACGCCCACCTGGCCGAATGGGAAGCCGATCCCCTTACGACGCCGCTGGGGTATGTCCTCAGCATGGAAGGCGCGGACGGCATCGTGGGGCCCGAGCAGGTGGCAGGCTGGTGGGACGAAGGTCTCCGGGTGGTGAGCCTGTGCCACTACGGGGTCAGTTCCTATGCCCACGGGACCCAGGCGCCCGGCGGCCTGACGCCCCGTGGCCGCCCCATGCTCGAAGCCCTGGAGGCGGCCGGGATCATTCTGGATGTGAGCCACCTGGCTGAGCAGGCCTTCTGGGAAGCGCTGGCCCACTTCAACGGCCCCGTGCTGGCCACCCACAACTGCTGCCGGGCGTTGTGCGACCACGACCGCCAGCTCGACGACCGGCAGATCAAAGCCCTGGCCGAACGCGGCGGCGTCATCGGCACGGCCATGGACATCTGGATGATCTCCCCTCTTTGGGACCCGGTCGCCATGGATAATTCGGCCATCACCTTTGAAACTGTGGTGGACCACATCGACCATGTCTGCCAGTTGACCGGGAGCGCGCGGCACGCGGCCATCGGCACCGACGTAGACGGCGGTTACGGCAAAGAACAGTGTCCCGCCGATCTCGAGACCATTGCCGACCTGCGCAAGATCCCCGCAATTCTCGATAGCCGGGGCTATTCGGAGACCGACATCGCCGACATCATGCATGGCAACTGGGTCCGGACGCTGCGCGCGGCGTGGGGTTGACGACGAAAAGCGTCGCTTTCGTTCGCGTCCGAACCAGCCACCACGAAAATGATCGGCAGTACCAAGAGGCCGGCATTCACTCCCTGAGAAAACTTGAGGCCGCTTCATGCCTGAAGCCCCCGTATTCCATCGTCACACCATCTACGAAGGCGGTCCCGCCGAGCGCATGGACTGCGTCGTGGGGGACCTCGACGGCGACGGCGTGCAGGAATTCGTCATCGCCACCCGGAATCCGGACGGACTGCACTGGTTCGGCCGCACCGATCAGGGCACGTGGGTACCGCATCTGATGGATGACTCCTTTCCAAGCATCAGCGTCGGCACCGCCCTCGTCGACCTCACAGGGAATGGTAGACTCGACCTGATCTCCGGCACCAGTGACAGGGGCAACCACGTATTCTGGTGGGCGTGCCCCGACGATCCCACGCAGCGATGGACCCGCCGCGTGATCTTCGAGCTTCCCCATAGTAGGATCCACGACCTACTGGTGGCGGATATCGACGGCGACGGCCGGGATCAGCTGTACGTATGGAATCCCGACGCCGGGACGATATTCTCGGTGCCGGTGCCCGAGGATCCATATGTGTCTCCATGGCCCGGCGTCAGCAAGGTAGCCACGGGCGTGAGCGAACAGGACTTCGCGGCCGCCGACGTGGACGGAGACGGGCGGCTGGAACTCATCGCCGGAACTTCGTGGTACAGGTTGCTGCCGAACGGTAATTGGGATCGGCACGTCTTCGCCGAAGGCTATGGCGGTGTGCGGGTCCGCGCGGCGGATTTCGACGGGGACGGGCGAGTCGAAATCGCTGTGTGCGAGGTGGCCCTCGACATCGGGCAGACTTACGGACGGCTAGCGCTTTTCAGACCAGGCACGGACGTCGAGCACCCCTGGGAGGCCGAGGTTCTGAATGACCGGTTGCTCGATGCGCACACCTTGCAGGTGGCCGACTTCGACGGAGACGGCCGGCCCGACATCTACGTGGGCGAGATGGGCCGGGGAGACTGGACGAAGCCTCACCCGCCCCGGCAACTGCTCTATCTCAGTCGCGGCGACCACATGGATGAGCACGTCATCGACACAGGGATCGGTACGCATGAAGCCCAAGTCATCGAGCTGGACGGCAAAGTCGGCATCATCAGCAAGCCCTACCGCTGGCTCCAGGACACCGCGCCACGGCCGCAGTTGGTGGATAATTTGTATTTGTACATGCCGGAGTGAGGTGTGGCAGGCAGTATCCGGTTCAAGTTGGTAGTCCGACGAATAGATCCCAAGACGCTTTCGGACAGCTTCTTCTAAGCTGCCTCCATGGCAACGAATCATTGGAGATCATCGAGCGCGATGATGGTTTCATTGAAGCTGGTTACGGAGACCGGTACTTCACCTCGTTTGAAGACTGGCCGTTTCATCACCTGACGGCGATGAATTACGTTGGTGGCCGGGTTCTTGATATAGGTTGCGGTGCGGGCAGCCACTCGATCTACTGTCAGGAACAAGGTTACCGTGTCTTGGGAATAGACGTCTCTCCAGGTGCCATCCAGGTTTCACGACACAGGGGGTTACGACACGGTAGGGTAATGTCGGTTACACAGGTAGTCGCTTCGTTGGGCGTTTTTGATACGGTACTGATGCTGGGAGGCAATTTCGGCACTTTGGGAAACCGTGAGCGTGCGAGTCGGCTACTCAAGCGATTCCACAGAATGACTACACCAACAGCTCGAATCATTGCAGAATCTCGAGATCCCTATCTAACAACAGAGCCGGTTCACAGAGCGTATCACAAGGGAAACAGAAGTAGAGGTAGGATGTCTGGGCAGGTGCGCATTCGAGTTCGTTTCAAGAATCTGAAGACGCCATGGTTTGACTATCTCTTCGTGTCGAAGGAGGAGATGGCGCAGATTCTCAATGACACGGGCTGGCGTGTAAAGGAATTCCTGGATTCCGGTGGGGCCGGATATATTGGCGTACTATCGAAATCCTGAATGCCCTTTACTGGACTTACCCATGACCCAAGTACGACACGACAGACCAACCTGGCCAGGCCGGATTCCCCGCCACAAGATCGCCGAGTTATACAAGAAGGAGGCCCTCGGGATCTGTGACGAAGTACTGATCGACGATGTGGGCATCGGCCTGCTGGTGAGAATCGAGCATATCTTCCGTGCCAGGAAAGCAAACAGCGGCCTCGCGAGTTGCCCGTTCTGCCGGCGCGAAATCCCGCACGACTTCGACCCGGCGTTTCTGCTGCGCTGCCAAGCCTGTAACTGGGAGTTGGTCTGGGCCGAATACCAGAAATCGTTTCAGGGCAAACACCTGATTGCCTCCGGCATGACCGCCTTCCTGGAGGAATACGTGGAGAAGTACAGGGTCGCGAGATCACCTCAGGAGAAACTGATCCTCATAGATACACTGATCCACCGATATCACTGGGAACTCGAAGGGGGTCTGACCGGGCCGGGAGCACGCGATCTCATCGCCGGGAAGACCAGCGAAGTCATCGACTTTCTGAACCAACTGAGTTATGGGAGCAGAAGCAGTCCCGAGATCCTTTCCACCCGGCAGGAATGGCTGGACAAGGTGCGGAAGAGTCGGGAGCGGCATGCATCGGCCGTTGAGGAGCGGGAACTGAAGGCAGCGAAGAAAAGACAAAAGGCGGAGGATAAGAAAAGGCGAAGTATCTTGAAGGCGGAAGCGCGGCAGGCTGGACGCGCCAAGCGGAGCAACTCCGAGCGGAGCAATGCGGGAGAGGTACACGATGGTACATGACGACGACTGCGTCTTTTGTCGCATTATCAGTGGCGAACTGGATTCCGCGGCCGTATACGAAGATGATTCTGCCCTGGCGTTCCTCGATCTTCGCCAAAGCAACGAAGGGCACGTCCTGGTCGTCCCTAAAAACCACTTCGAACAGATCTATGATCTTGACGAACACGCGGCTGCCGCTCTTGCCAGTGCAGTCTGTAAGGTCGCCCGGGCGGTTCGCCGGGTTTACGCCCCCGACGGGTTGTCGATCTGGCAGTCCAATGGTCCCGCGGCATTTCAGGAAATACCTCATGTCCACTGGCACATATTCCCCAGATACACGGACGATGGACATCTCGTGGTCTATCCCAAAAATCTCGCCGACCGTGCGCGCCGGGAATACTCGTTGCAGTCGCTGAAGGACATTGCGGGACCCTTGAAAAGCGCGCTCCAGAAAGAAACAGCGTAACAGAATCAGCATCCGATCTTCACCCGTTTTCGCGGAATCAGAGAGTATACACAAGGTAGATACATTGCCGTACGCTTGCTTGAACGGCTACAGTATGTTCTACGAAGTTCAAGGAGAGGGAGAGGCCGTCGTCTTCATACACGGCGGATTCCCTTCTATGGACATGCATCTTCGCGCACCGTCGATTGGTGCGTGGACCTGGGAGACCGACTTCGCGACGGCTTCACGATTCATCGCGTACGATCGCCGGGGCTGCTGGCGGTCTGCCCGTACGGAGTCGGGTTATGACCTTGAGCACCAGGCAAGAGACCTGGCCGAGTTGCTGGACCACCTCGAAGTGGATAAAACGCATGTGATTGGCTCGTCCGCGGGGGGACCCATCGCGATCCTTTTCGCAGCGATCTACCCGGAAAGGACCCGGACCCTCGTGCTGGCTGGGACCGCCGCGAATCTCTGGCCGGACGAAGACCCGATAACCCGGATAGTCAAAGAGCAGCTTGAAATCCTCGACAAACGGGGAGCGGAAGCTGCCTGGGACAACCGGCCGCCAGGCGTCGAGCTTTCGCTGGACGTGCTGTGGGAGCGGGAGGAGATGAAGGAGCGGGGCGTCCTTGCAGCATACGAGGATCGCATCGCACAGACACTGAAGCAGTGCACCCGGAAGGACCTCGTGCATTGGTATGAAACCCAGCTTCGGGCCATCGACGCGTATCTTGACCGGGACCTGACGGACACATGTGCTCGTATATCCGTTCCGACACGCGTAGTCCACGGTTCCAATGACCGGGAAGTGCCTGTATCATGGGGAAGGGATCTCGCTGAGAAAATCCCCGGAGCCGAATTCAGCATGTATCCTGATGAATCGCACGGCGTCGTACACCGGTGCAGCGCGGTTCGGAAGGAACTCATCGCGTTTTATCAGAAGAACAGGAACAACCCATGAAGGTCACCGAGATCGAGGCACACGAGATCACCCCCGAATACGAGGACTGGATCGCTTACCAGCTCAGCCATTTCTACGGGCCGGCGAAGCGGACGGTCTACGTCGCGCATACGGACGACGGGCTCATCGGATTGGGCGAAGGGCACGACGCCGAGCCGGAGGAAGTGGTCGACCGGTATATCGGAACGAACCCCTTCGAATGGGTCGGTGACGAAACCTCCCTGGCGCTGGGCACGGCGATGTACGACCTGATGGGCAAGGCCGTGGGCGTGCCGGTCTACCAGTTGTTCGGACAGAAGGTCCGGTCCTGGGTGCCGGTGGGAAGCTGGACCGTGTCGACACACCCGGACCGCATGGCCGAAGCGGTGCGCGAGTACTCGGCGCGCGGCTACACCTGGATGAAGTACCATCTCTCGCCCTTCGAGAACGTGATGGACCAGACCGAGGCGATGCAGGCCGCGGCGCCGGAAGGGTTCAGGATCCATTACGACTTCACCATGCACGGCACCGACGACCACATGCCCGAACTCCTGGACAAGCTGGAGCGGTTTTCGGTGGCCGGCTGCTTCGAAGACCCCCTGCCTCCGGGGGACATCCAGGGCTACATCGAGTTGCGCAAGCGTACCAGGTTGCCTGTTGTGCTGCACCATTTCCCCATGGGGGCGACCTACGAAGTGCTGATGAAACCCGCGGACGCGTACATGCTGGGGCATCAGCCGATCGGCGAGGCGGTGCGGCGGGCGGGTCTGTTCGCCGCGGACGACAGTCCCTTCATGCTTCAGAACGTGGGCGGGAATATCACCCGGGCCATGACGGCCCACATGACAGCGGTCTTCCCGTCGGCGAACTTCCACTTCATCAGTGCGACGGAGACCTGGAAAAGCGACGTGGTCACGGAACGGTTCGAGCCCGTCAACGGATTCGTGCGGGTACCTGAGACGCCCGGGCTCGGGGTCACACTCGACCGCGACGAACTGGAACGCCTCAAGCGACTCGAACTGCCGCGCCAGGATAGGTGGATCATCCGGTCTCGGTACGATAACGGCGCCCGGATGTACAACATCGCCGACCCGGAGGATTCCATTTTCATGGTGCGGCCCGACCGGCGGCGCGGCATGGTCCCCATGAGCTACGACGCGCCCATTACCACCGAATACTGGGACGATGACGGCACCGATGCGTACCGGGAGATGTTCGCAAGAATCGAACGGGAAGGCGTCGTGCTCGAGAAGTGAAGGGGCCGCGCGCAAACGGACACGGATCGCGTGCGGACTTTGATATTGTACAATTGTACAATAGATTCACAGAAGACCTGGCCCCTACAGATCATAAAATCCGGGAGGCGTTCGACCAGAGCGAATAAACATGCATAAACCGAAGCTGATCCACTACAACGACGCCCGTCACTACAGCATCTATCGCTACGAGCCTCCGATGAGCCTGCACCAATGGCGGCAACCCGTGGACGAGATCCTGGGTACCGACGTGGATACACTGGTCTACGGCCTGGGTTCCGGCGAGACCTTTCTCCACGGTACTCAGGCCGGGCTGAAGTGGGGAGAAGGCGTCGAAGAACACAACATGAGCATGATGTGGTGGCGGGCGACGAAGAACCTGAACCTGGCGCTCGAGGCGGGTATCGATCCCCTCGCCGTGGCGGTGGAGCGGGCCCACGAGAAGGGGCGGCGCATCCTGGGCAGCATGCGGATGACCGAGCCCACTTCGCCGGATGATGACAACCCCTACATGCTGGGCCGCCTCAAGCGGGAGCATCCGGAGGTCATGATCGGCGAGAGTCATCCCGATTACCCCCGGGCGGCCGGTTGCGCGGACTACACCCGCGATGAGGTGCGTACCGAGCGGCTCGGCGTCATCGAAGAGGTATGCGGACGGTACGGTATGGACGGGCTGGAGTTCGATCCCTACGTCGGCGTGTTCTTCAAGCCGTCGGAGGCGCGGGATAGAGCACCCGTGCTTACGGGATTCATGCGGAAGATCAGGCAACTGCTCGATCGCCTGGGCGATACGCGCGGGGAATCTCTGTGCCTGGCCGCCAGGGTGCGCGCTACCGAGGAAGCGAACCTCGCACTGGGCATGGACGTGCGCACCTGGCTCGAGGAAGGCCTCCTGGACATCGTCATACCCTGGACCGAGAGCTTCCTCTTCGACCAGGAGATGCCCATTGGTTGGGTGGTCGAAGCGGCCGCCGGACCGAAGACGCCGGTCTACCCCATGCTGGGACGATCGCCCTACGACGACCGGCATCATTTGCCGCCCATCGAGATGTACCGGGCCGCGGCCGCCAACTATCGCGCCATGGGAGCGGACGGTCTGTACCTGTCGGACCTGCCCTGGCCGCATACCGAACGCGAATACCAGGTCTTTCGCGAGATGGCCGATCCGGATATCCATCTCAGGAAGAAGAAGCACTATTTCCCGGCGCAACGGGAACCCAACGCGGAACCGCACGCCCCCGAGCGAGATCTCCCTGTGGATCTCGCAGAAGGCGTGCCCGCCCGTGTGCCGTTCCGGGTGGGGGACAGGCTGGCCGATGCCCGGGACGACGGCGAACTCAAAGGCGTGACATTGGGCGTTCGCATCGGGCACTGCTGCCCGGAGGACGAGATCTCCTTCCGGTTCAACGGCGAGACGATCACGCCGTCCGACAGCTCGCACCATTACGGCGGCATCGTCTCCTACACGGCCGCGAGAAGCGGACTTCCGGAACGCATCCTGACCCACTTCTGGTTCACTTTCGATCTGCCCCGCGATCTGGTTCGCGAAGGGAAAAACGAAGTCGAGGTCGTGCTGGACAAGCGATTCACCGGAATGGGCGGCGACCGCGTGCTGCACCAGGTCGAATTGATCGTGGAGTACGATGAGCCCCTCGTGCCCGTGGGCGGGCAGATGTGATGGGCGGGCAGGCGTGAATGCCTGATCAGGGGATGCCAGCCCGTCAGGGAACGACAGACGACCGGATCACTGAATTTCCTCAGAACAGGATCGGGCGACAACCATGAAGTTGTGCACAGTGCAGCCCCATATGTCGGATTCTATTTCTGATAATGTGGCGGCCATCACCAAATGGATCCATCGGGCCGCCGGATCCGGCGCAGACGTTGTCGTTTTCCCCGAAATGATGCTGACAGGCTATGACCAGCATCTGCACAGTCTATTCAAGATGCCCGGGTGGTACGCACAGGTCGAAGAAGCCTTACGAGCATTAGGCGAGATTGCACGCGAGACTGGGACAAGCGTATTGGTTGGTTCGCCATATCGGATCGGTGACGGCTACCTGAACGCGCTTGTGCTGCTTCAGTCAGGAGCAGCCCCGATTCTGGCAGGCGGCAGGACGCAAATTGAAGAGAATTTCAAGACGATGTGGGGATTCGCGGAAGCAGAGGACCGTACTCCTGTAGAAATCCAGGACATCGCTTTAGGTTCCGTATTCTGCCACGAGGCCTTTTCCCTTGAAATCACCAAGGGTAAAGGACTGGGAAAAAGTGACGTCATATTGTGGCCAAGTGGTTCGATCAACAGCGAAAAGAACAAACAAAATGAAATCACCACGGATAACTCAATAGTAGGGGCGCGAAAGATTGCCCGGTATTACGGAATTCCAGTGATACAGGCCAATTACATCTCACATGCGACCCAGGAATCATCCGAACAAGCGGAATCCTGGGGTTACGTAATCGGAGGTTCCGTGGTCTGCGACGCTGAAGGACGGGTCCTGGATCAGGCATCCCGGACGAAGGAAGACATGTTGATGATCGACATCGTACGGGACAATGGTAACATTGCCGTGAAATTGGCAGGGAACGGCGCCGACCGGGCTGACAGACGATCAGGCTGACATTGGATTTGAGTAACCCCGGGCGCTGAATGAAGAACGGATGGGAAGATTCTTGTCGATTGGTAGATTCGGCAATTAGAGCATCAGGACGGCAGGGACACCAACCATGAAACTTTGCACGGTTCAGCCCCACATGTCGGATTCTATTCCTGATAATGTGGCGGCCATCACCAAATGGATCCATCGGGCCACTGACTCCGGCGCAGACGTTGTGGTTTTCCCCGAAATGATGCTGACAGGCTATGATGTACACTTCATCGAGCTATACGCTAAAACCGCTAAACCCGATTGGCATGCGCCGGTCGATGAAGCACTGGACGAACTTGGCAAGGTAGTCGATGCCGCAGGTATCAGTGTCCTGGTAGGTGCTCCACACCGTTACAGCAGTGGCCAACTAAACGCCATAATGCTACTCCAGCCTGGCAAAGAAGCCTTTCTTGCTGGTGCGAGATCCCATTTGCCTGTAGGGGACAGAAATCGCATGGGATTCGTTGAACCTCGGGATCGTCTACCAGTGCCTGTTCTGGGTATTGAGATCGGCTCGGTTTTTTGTGCAGAGGTAAACAACCTCGATTACATTCGGGGTAAGGGTTTGGAAGAAAGCGATATCATCCTGTGGTCCAGCGTATTCATGAGCGATATAAATGAAGCAGGTAACGTCATCCGTGACCGAAATGTTGAATTTGCCCGTGAAATCGCGAGTGTCTTCAATGTCCCCGTGATCCAATCCAATTATGTTTCCTATGCCAGCGAAACTTCAGTCCAAGATTCGCTGAGAAAAGGACGCACGCTGGGTGGCTCGGTTGCCTGCGACGCATCGGGACGGGTCCTGGACCAGGCGGCCTGGACGGAAGAAGACATGCGTCTGTTCGAGATCAATCGTGTAGACGGTGCAGTTGTCGTGATCCCGGTGGCCAAGAAACACGCCTTCGAACTACAAACGGTGGACCTGTCCAATTGAGCGACCTCCCCGACTTCGACAAACTCTGGGACTACAACGATCCGGCGAAAACCGAGAAGGCCTTCCGAGGTCTGCTACCCATCGCCGAGAGAGCCGGTGACCACGACTACCACGCCCAACTTCTCTCGCAGATCGCGCGGACCCACAGCCTTCGACGGCAGTTCGACGAAGCCCACCGCATCCTCAATGACGCTAAAACATTGATTGTCAATATTGACAACCCTTCTAACGGTGTAACACAGACCGCCCGAATCCGCCTTCTCCTCGAACGCGGCCGCATCTTCAACTCGGCCGGCGACACAGATTCCGCACGACCACTCTTCAAGGAGGCCTGGGAACTGGCGAGAAAGGCCGGCGAGGACAATCACGCCGTGGACGCAGCCCACATGCTGGGGATCTGCGAGCCGGCAGATGCATCCCTTATGTGGAATAACAAGGCGATGGAGGCCGCGGAAGCATCTGACGGTCCGCGTGCAAGGGGCTGGCTCGGCGCCCTCTACAACAACACCGGGTGGACGTACCACGACGCGGGCGAGTACGAAAAGGCACTGGAACTCTTCGAAAAGGGGCTTGCCTGGTGTACCGAGCGGGACAATCCTCAAGCGACGCGGATCGCAAAATGGACCGTGGGGCGTGCGAAGCGCTCACTCGGGCGTACCGAAGAAGCGCTGGCCATACACCAGTGTCTGCTCGAGGAACACGAAGCGGCCGGCACGTCGGACGGCTACGTCTTCGAGGAAATCGCCGAGTGCCTGTTTGCGCTGGGGCGGCCGGATGAAGCACGGCCCCATTTCGGCCGCGCCTATCAGGAACTGTCGAAAGACGGTTGGCTGGTGGAAAACGAACCCGAACGGATGGACCGACTCAAACGGTTGGGTTCGGAACAGTAATCTATACATTTCAACCGGCGAAGATATGAGTGAACTTATTGTCTGTGGCTGGGATGAAGTATTTGTCCTGGAAATCGGTCAAACGAAGGACGGGACCCAGCGAAAGGTCTGGAGTTGGAAAGCAACCGACCGTAACGAATTGCCCGGTTATTTGAGGACGCGGTTTGGTACCACCGATGAGTGCAAACCCATTGATGGTGGCAAACGTATACTGATCACGTCATCCGGCGGCGGGGCCGCGCTCATCGAACGCGAAACAAGCTCGGTTGTTTTCTATGCGAGCGTACCAAATGCTCACTCCGCCGACTTGCTTCCTGGGCACAGGATAGCTGTTGCCGCCTCTCACGCTCCCGGTGGTGACAGACTTATTGTTTACGATCTTGGTACCCCGGATAGGGAGCTATTAAGTGAAGAACTGTCATGGGGGCATGGTGTAGTTTGGGATGAGACTCGCCAAGTTCTCTGGGCGCTATCCGATACTAAACTTTGGATGTACCATCTAGAGAACTGGTACACCTCTAATCCGTCTCTTGCAACGGTCAAGGCGATTAACCTCCCGGATGTTTCGGGTCACGATTTGATTCCGGTTGGCGACACAGCTTTCCTGGCGGTCAGTACGGAGAAACATTGCTGGTTGTTTGACCGGGACCGAATGATCTTCAGTCCTCTACCCAGGCTTGCGAACGAAAAAGACGTCAAGAGCATATCGATACATCCTGACACTGATCAACTGGTCTACGTCCGAGCGGATCCGGGCGAATGGTGGTCAGAGACAATCCGCACATTGAATCCTGATTCCGATCTTCCATTTCCGGGAGAACACATCTACAAAGCGCGTTGGAATGTTGTCTGACTATTGAGATACACAAGTTTACGATAAATAGCGACCGAGACTTCACTGGAGATTACTTCAAAAACACAGCCATTCTTGATAAATCGAATACAATGATTAAGTGCTCGGGTCTCGAGTGATAAGTGTTCTCCCATATGGTTTGAACTGGTCTGTGATTATAGCAAGTAAGCCGACCTAACAAACCGTAGTTCCGAATGTAACATTTGGCCAACTATGTTGACCGCTGCGCAGAAATCCGAATTCGATGAGCACGGCTGGGTTCGCGTACCGCGCCTCATTCCGGAAACGGACGTCCATTCCGTGCTCGACCGCGTCTGGGACGACCTGGAGCAACGGTGCGGGATTCCGCGCGATGACCCGGAGACCTGGCCGGAAGCAAGACCCAAGGGTTTCAACAGGCTGATGCGTTCCGGTGCCTTCGAACCAACCTGCGGCTCGGCCGTTCAAGAAGCTATAGACGAATTCCTCGAACCCGGCCACTGGGAGAAACCAAGCCCGTGGGGAGCGCTTCTGCTTACCTTCCCCGTTGCGGGCCCGTGGTTTCTGCCCAACCATTCATGGCACATGGACCTGCAGAAGGCCGTAGACGCTGAGTCAGAGCAAAACCCCGGCGTACAAGTTTTCGCCATACTGGAACCACTGGCCGCCCAGGGCGGCGCGACGATCGCCCTCGCCGGTTCTCATCGGCTTGTCCGGCACCTTGCCCGGCAGCCGGAGCTGATTGGCGAGGGCCGGTCCAAACACATCACCAATGCGGTCAAGCGGGCTGCACCGAGTCTGCGGGATCTTTGGTCCCGCGACCTGGACGGAGACCGCGATTCGGGTGTAAACCGCGAAGACCGATACCTTGTGAATCCCGTCGACGTCTCCGGCATTCCCGTGCAGGCCGTCGAATTCACCGGCGATCCCGGTGACGTGATCTTCATGCATCCCTGGATCATCCATACCGCATCTTCCAACCGCGGCGACAGGCCGAGAATCGTTATTACGGAGCGGGTCCGCAGACTGGACGGACGGGACGGGCAAAACGGACCGGCCGGCCAGGGCAAATAGAACGACGACGATCGCAACACCATCAGATCGGAAGAGGCTAAAGTGCTCCGCAATTACCTCAGCGTGGCCCTGCGCAACCTCCGCAGGCATCCCGCCTACTCGCTCATCAACATCTCTGGGCTCGCCATCGGCATGGCCACCTGCATCCTGATCCTCCTGTACATCCAGGATGAATTCGGCTACGACCGGTATCATCCTCACGCCGATCGCGTATACCGGATCGTCGACGATATCGAGAGCGGGGGCCAGACCGTTCAGACGGCCGGTACGCCTACCGCCTGGGGACCCGCCCTGAAGCGAGACTTCCCGGAGATCGAACTCCTCGTCCGCATGCGCGGCACCGGATCCGCGTGGCTGGTCGACCTCGGAAACACCATCTACTACGAACGCAAGGTCATCTGGGCGGAACCCGAGCTGTTTGAAATGTTCAGCATGCCACTGGTCCTGGGCGACCCGGGTACCGCGCTGGATGAGCCGTACTCAATGGTGATTTCGGAAGATCTGGCGTTCAAGTACTTCGGCACCGAAGATCCCGTGGGGAAAGTCGTCAATCTCGACAATCGCTGGGACTTCATGGTGACGGGCGTCATGAAGAACATCCCGACCAACTCCCATATGCGGCCGGACATGTTCGTATCCTACACCACGATGAACGTGATCGGGTCCTGGGACCTGGGCGACTGGGAGTTTCACCGGAACCTGTATACCTACATCCGGCTACGTGAGAACGTATCACCGAGTGATTTCGAAGCGAAGCTGCCGGCCTTCCTGGAGCGTCACGCGGGCGACCAGTACCGGGAATCCGGCATCAGCCTGCGGCCCTCGCTTCAGCCCCTCGTGGACATCCACCTCTATTCTAACAGGGAGAGTGAACACGAACCCAACGGCGATATCCGGTACGTGGCCCTCTTCCTGATCATCACTTTCCTGATCCTGATCATCGCATGCATCAATTTCATCAACCTGGCCACGGCACGTTCCAAGATGCGTGCCAGGGAGGTGGGCGTGAGAAAGGTGATGGGCGCCAATCGGTTGCAGTTAATCAGGCAGTTCCTGGGAGAATCGGTCCTTATGGCGGTTCTCGCCGCGATCGTGGCGGTCATACTGGTTAAACTCGCCCTGCCGGGCGTAAACGAGATCGCCGGGAAGCAGCTCGCGCTGCCGCTTACCGACTGGATCGTGCTGGCCGCGCTGGCCCTGGGTACGGCAGTGATCGGACTGGCCGCGGGCAGCTATCCGGCGGCGTACCTTTCTGGATTCCTTCCCGCCGTGGTCATGAAAGGCAACCCGGAAACGGGAAAGAAAGGCCTTGGGATGCGGCAGGTACTGGTGGTGATACAGTTCTCCATGTCCATCTTCCTGCTGGTCAGCACGGCCGTCATCCATGATCAACTCGAATTCATCCAGACCAAGCGGCTGGGTTTCGACAAAGAGCACGTCATGGTCGTCCCCATCACTGGCTCCCACCAGGTACCCAATACCCCCGTGCTGAAGCAGCGCCTGTCCGGAATGCCGGGTGTAGTCGGTGTCGCTACGACTACCGGCGTACCGGGCATGAGGGTGTTGCCGATCATGGAGGTCCGGCCCGATGGAATGCCGCCCGAGGACCACCTGATGATGGCCACGTTGCACGTGGACGAGAACTTCCTGGATGTCATGGATATCGATGTGGTTGCCGGCCGGAACTTTTCGCCTGACTGGGGCACGGATACGACCGGTGGAGTCCTGCTGAACGAGACGGCCGTCCGGAATCTGGGATGGGGAGCGCCCATTGACGCGCTCGGCAGGCAGTTCGAGCGGCTGTCCTTTGAAGGGGTGGTTCCAGGGCGCGTAATTGGTGTGGTTCGAGATTTCCACTTGCGGACGATACACGAAGAGATCGAGCCCGCGGCGATCATGACCAGCACCTATCACATCTTCGTCTTAATCAGGATCGCGCCTGATAATATCCCCGAAACCATCGGGCGCATCGAGGAAGTGTGGAGAGACGTGGATCCCCGGTTTCCGCTCGACTATACGTTCCTGGACGAGGATTTCGACGCACTGTACCGGACCGACCACCAGCTCGGCGAGATCTTCGCCGTCTTCGCGTTTCTCGCGATCTTCGTGGCCTGCCTGGGTCTCCTGGGTCTCGCCTCGTTCTCGATCCAGCAACGCACCCGTGAGATCGGGATTCGCAAAGTCGTCGGGTCATCGGTATCGGGCATCGTGGTTCTCCTGTCGAAGGATTTCATGAAGTACGTGATCCTGGCGAACCTGATCGCCTGGCCGCTGGCCTACTTCGTCATGGTCAACTGGCGGCAGAACTACGCCTACGCTGCGGCCCTGGATTTCACCTGGTTCCTGGCCGCGGGTTTCGTGGCCCTCGTCATCGCCTGGCTGACGATCGGAGTCCACGCGGTCAAGGCGTCGCGCAGGAACCCGGTCAACGCGCTGAGGCAGGGGTGATTACACCGAATTGTCACAGACCGCCGGAGAGGTGACATTGGTTCTGAGCATGGCGGCACCTTACAAACTCAAGGGATGTAAATACACGCAAAAGGCTCACCTCCAATGAACGACACTGAATACCTGTTGGAAAAGATGACGCGGGCTTTCGAAATGAGAGAGGGCAGGAAGTTGACCTCGCTCGAAAATCTATTCCTGAGAGCCACGGCGCACGACGCCACGGACCTGAGCCATGCCAGTTGCGACGTCCCCCGAATGAAAGCCCTGCTCAAGGAAAGCCCCTCGCTTCTCGAAACGGTTGGTTCGGTCGCGCTCTCGATGGCGGCCTCCTACCACGGCACGCTCGAGGCGGTCCGCTTCCTGCTGGATCGCGGGATTAACCGATTCTACGACTGCGAGACCGGACTTGACAGAAAACACCAGCACGAGCCGGTAACCAAGGCGTTCTACCACGGAAACTTTAACACCTTGCGCACGGTATTCGAGGCCGGTGTCACCGACGCCTCCGTCATCAGCACGTCTCACGTGGGATGGCCGGCGAACACCTCGCTGCTGTTCTGGGCGGTCGGCAGACCTGTCGAGTACACCGAGTTTGCGCTCGAGTACGGCGCCGACCCGGAAGTGCCGTTCTCCGGGAACGGGGAGCGAGGAAACACGCCCTTGCAGGAGGCGGCGGCACGCCGCGGGACCGAGCGCTGGAACTCGATGGTGGCGGACACAGTCCGTGCTCTCCTCGAGCATGGGGCGTTCTACGATATCTTCTCGGCATGCGGGTTGAACGACCTCGAGCGTGTGCGCGAACTGGTTGGGGAGGATGCCACGGCGTTAATGCAGAGAGGGGAGGCGAAGATGACGCCCCTGCACTGGGCGGCACGCGCGGGTTCAGCCGGGTGTGTGAAATGGTTGCTGAGGAACGGAGCCGAGGTCGACGCCGAGACCGTCACGAAACGAACTCCCCTTCACCTGGCCGCTGAGAGGGGTCAGACCGAGCCGATCCGCCTGCTTGCGGAGCACGGAGCCAGCTTGAATGCACAGGATAAAAAGGGCCGCACTCCCCTCCACCGCGCTGCCTACGAAGGCCGGCTGGAAGCGGCGGAAGTGCTCATCGAGCTGGGTGCGGACACGAAGCTGGAAACAAAAACAGGGAAAACGCCGCTGCAGGTGGCACGGCTGGACTGCAGGCAACTGAATGCATGAGTGTGGCCGGAGGGGTAAACGGGGAAAGGGCTGCGGCCCTCCCCAGCGCCACTGGCGAGACTTTATGTACAATAGGCATTTGGTCGGGGCGGAAGATGACTGAGAGGACTTGCACGCTGTTCGCGAACACTACCAGATAGGTCGCTGGATTATGATTGGTCATTCATTTGGAGCCGATTTAGTACTGGCCTATTCGATGCGACATCCCGAGCACGTGCTTGGGCAAGAGGACAAGCTCAAGGATATCTTAAGGGGATTCGTAAAGAAATTTGCCCGCAGCACATAACACGTCCGTGCCTATGGTTTGTTGCTGTTGGTAGGGCACTTGACCTTTGCGGTCGGGGCGTCGCGCAGGAATCCGGTCAACGCGCTGAGACAGGGGTGATTGAGCGGTAGGAGATCGACTGGGAAATGTCCGAATACCAGAACTTGAAGCTGGTAATCCTGTCCATCCTGGAGATTTCAAAGGACGCGGTCCACATTCATATAGGATTGCTCGTGTTTTTTGCGGGCGTGGTCCTGTGGAGAAAAGGCTCATTTGATGCTTGGTGTCTGATTCCTGTGGAAATTGTCGCATCCTTGATGGAGTTGCTCGATCTTCGAGATGATTACACCCACCAGGGTAACATTCGCACGGCCGCCCTGACGGCAAGTGTACACGACTTACTCAATACGATGTTATGGCCGGTGGTAATTGTAGTACTTGCCTGGCTGGGTAAACTGAAAGATCGGGTGAATAAGTAGGCACCATTTCGGAGAAAAACTTGGATTGGGTACTTGATTTCTATTCCAGGCAACACGCCGCTCTTGCGCATGAAGGGGCGGAAGACAGTGCGGCGTACTGTGCACGAAAAATGTCTGTCATAAACCGGTTAATTCCAAACACCGGCACCACGCTGCTTGAATTGGGAGCGGGCAATGGAATGAATGCCATTGCATGCGCGAATCTGGGTTTCTCGGTGACCGCTTTGGAACTGATCCCGGAATGCTGTGAAAGAATCAAAGAACACCTTTCCTCTATCGGTACGAACCGTGGATCCTTACGCGTAATTCAAGGAGATTTCTTTAGAGTCGATCTCATTGATCGGTTCGATTTAGTTACTTACTGGGATGGATTCGGGACCGGAACGGACGAAGACCAGATCAGATTGTTGAATCGAATCTCGAACTGGATGAAACCAAATGGCAGGGTTCTAATCGAAGTCTATTCACCTTTGTATGCTTCCAAGTCAACAGGTAGGAAAGTACAATTCAAAACCTGTGCCCGCATCTATGACTTTGATGCACAAAACGCTCGATGGTTGGATACCTGGACCTACGATGACGGAACCTCTTTAACCCAATCGCTCAGGACTTACCTGCCGCCCGATCTGCGGTTGCTGCTACGAACAACTGATTTGGATATCGAACACATCGAGACCCGCGACGCTTGGGATTGGGAAACTGAGTCCCTGGCAAAGACAGCACCTCTCGAGTCGGCCATCAGCTACGTAGTTTGCCTCAAAAAGGCCACCCACTCCAGCAACTGAGCATGTAGTGCATCCGCTTAAGTTCCGGAGTAGTTGCTTCTCGTCAACCACACCCTCGGCCCGAGGTGTTCATGGTATTTCATTATCTCAGAATCGCACTGCGTAACATGATCCGGCTGCCGGGTTACGCCGGCATCAACATCCTCGGACTGGCAATCGGCATCACTGTTTGCATGCTGATTCTGCTGTATATCCAGAATGAACTGAGTTACGACCGTTATCATGAGCACGCCGACAGGATCTACCGCGTGGTTAGTGACAACTCCTTGGTAATAGGCAACTCCGCACGCACGCCGCCCGCAGTGGGACCAACGCTCGAAAAACTTTTCCCGGAGGTAGAGGATTATGCCCGGATGCGGGGCACAATCAATATCTGGATGATGTCTTACAATGATAAAGGGTTTTACGAAAGTAACGTCTACAGGGTCAGTAAAGACTTCTTTGATGTCTTCACCTTTCCGCTTGTACGGGGCAATCCGCGAACCGCGCTGGACGACTATGCCCATTCGGAACAGACGGTTGTCATCAGTGAATCCATGGCGATCAAACTCTTCGGCGATGAGGATCCCATTGACAAGCGGATCCGCGCCGACGACGAGGAAGATCTCCGGGTGACCGGTATCATGAAGGATGTGCCTGCCAATACCCACTTCGCCGTCGACTATCTCGTATCTGAGAATCTCAACGTGAACAATACGCGCGAGCGTTACGCGACGAGTTGGTACAGCGCGAACTTCTTCACCTATGTCCTGCTGTCGGAAGGAACAGATCCCATTGCCTTGGAAGACAAAATAGCCCGGTGGGCAGACTCCTATGAACCGTTGATGGCGCTCAATGAGCGAGGTCAGCCGCTGAATCTCCGGCTGCAGCCTGTGACCGACATCCACCTGCGGTCGCAACTGGAACAGGATATGGCCGGCAACAGCGATATCAGTTATATCTACATGTTCTCGGTTGTCGCGTTTTTTGTCTTACTGATCGCCTGTATCAACTTCATGAATCTGGCTACGGCTCAATCCATATACCGGGCCAGAGAAGTGGCCATTCGGAAAGCGGTCGGCGCGCAGCGGGGCGAGTTGATGTTACAGTTTATGGGCGAGTCCATGTTGTCGGCCGGATTGGCCTTTTTGTTGGCCTTGGGTCTCTTGGCAGCCATCCTTCCCTGGTTCAACACACTGGTTGGAAAAGCCTATCAGATCAACTACCTGGACAACCCGGAATGGTTGCTCTGGTTTATGGGCATTACATTGTTTGTGGGGCTGTTGTCCGGCAGCTATCCCGCCCTGTTTGTCTCGAGATTTCATCCGGTGGGGATTTTTACGGGCGAATTGACGGGCGGAACCTCGGGTCCCACGCTGCGCAAGTGCCTTGTGGTAGGTCAGTTCACGTTGTCGATTCTGCTGATCATCAGTACCGCTATGGTGTATCAACAACTGGATTACATGCAAAGCAAACGGCTGGGATTCGAGAAGGACCAGGTCGTGGTGATACCACTGATCGGAGGTGCGGAGCGGGATTTCAATGCCTTCAAGACACAGCTTTCCCGGAGTCCGCATATACAGGGGGTTACCCGGTCCGTACTGATGCCGGGACGCATGGCCAGCTCTGCCATAATGCCTGCCTTTCCGACGCGTCTGGCGGATCAGCCTGAAGAGAACACAGCCAGGATTCCCGCCTTGTTTGTATCTGCCGATTTCGAAGAAACCCTCGGCATCAAGTTGCTTGCCGGTCGCCCGTTCTCCAGTGTGCTGACCGTTGATTCGCTCATCGCGGTCATCGTGAATCGGTCCGCGGCTGAACGGCTGGGCCTTGCCACACCGGAAGAAATCGTTGGACGTCGTATACACCCTGGACGATTTACGGGCCCTCCTGTCAGAATCATTGGCGTGGTTGAGGATTTCCATATGCAGAGCGTTCACAGTACAGTGGGCCCCATGCAGTTGAGGTTACTAAAACGCGGTGGCGGCGGCCAGGCGGCGGTAAGGTTGCAGGCGCAGAATATCCCGGGCGGGATTGAAGCGATTGAAGAAACTTGGGCCTCAGTTTTCCCCCACTACCCCCTTGCGTATTCATTTCTGTATGAAGACTTCGACCGGCTTTACCTTTCGGAGCGACGCGCGGGAAATATGCTCGGCGTCTTCAGCTTTCTGGCCATCTTCATCGCGTGTCTGGGCTTGTTCGGCCTGGCTGCATTCGCCACCCGGCAACGAACGAAAGAGGTTGGGATCCGTAAGGTTATGGGCGCTTCGGTGGCGCGAATCGCCTTTATGCTCTCCAGGGATTTCCTGATATTGGTGGCGATTGCCGTGCCGGTCGCCTGGATCCTGGCCTACTGGGCCATGAGCAACTGGCTGCAGAACTTCGCGTACCGGGTCGATATCGGTCCCGGATGGTTCCTGATCGCCGCATTCCTGGCACTGGCCATCGCCCTGGTTACGGTCAGCGCAAAAGCAGTCACCGCCGCGATGGTGAATCCTGTGGAGACCCTTCGATCTGAATAGGGTCGGCGAACCGTAACGAACTGACACTTCAATCATGTAATGCACATATGATCCGCAACTACCTCACGGTCGCCCTGCGCAACCTCCTCAGACAACCCGTCTATTCCCTCATCAATATCGTCGGACTCGCCATCGGCATGGCGGCATGCATGCTGATCGTGTTGTACATACAGGACGAGCTCAGCTACGACCGCTATCACCCGGACGCGGATAGGATTTACAGGATCGTCGACGATATCGAAAGCGGCGGGCAGACCATCCGGACAGCGGGATCGCCCTTGAGCTGGGCGCCGGCGCTGAAGCAAGACTATCCCGAGGTCGAGCGGTTCGTTCGGATGCGGGGTACGGCCTCTTCCTGGCTGTTTCATAGAGAAGAAATGCAATTCTATGAGAAAAAAGTCATCTGGGCGGAAGACGGCCTGTTCGACCTGTTCGCTATCCCCCTGGTCGCCGGAGATCCGAATACCGCGCTGGTAGAACCCTTTACGATCGTCATCTCGGAAACGATGGCGGCCAAGTACTTCGGCGGTGAAGAAGCCATGGGGCAGATTCTGGGCGTGGATAACACCTACGATTTCAAGGTCACCGGAATCATGCGGGACCTGCCCGCCAATACCCATATGCGGGCGGACATGTTCACCTCCTATTCCTCCCTCGCCACCATCGGCAGTTACTACCGGGTAAACTGGGAGGTTCATGACAACTTCTACACGTACATCCGGCTACGTGAAAACGCGGATCCGGATGATCTCGAAGCGCGGTTTCCGGACTTCCTCGAAAAGTACGCCGGGGAGAAATACCGCGAATCGGGCGTCGTGCTGAGGCCGTCGCTGCAACCCGTCGTCGACATCCACCTTCATTCTCACCGGGAAAGCGAATTCGAGCCCAACGGCGACATCCGCTTCGTGGTCCTCTATACACTGATCGCGTTCCTGATTCCGCTGATCGCGTGCATCAATTTCGTCAACCTGGCCACGGCCCGGTCGGCTATGCGCGCCCGGGAAGTGGGCGTCCGGAAGGCGATGGGCGCCAACCGGACCCAGTTGCTGGGGCAGTTCATGGGAGAGGCCGTCGTCATGGCGGCGATCGCCATGGTGATTTCGTCGATCCTGGTACAGCTCGCCCTGCCCGCGGTGAATGCGATCACCGGGAAGCAGCTGATCTTCCCGCTCTCGAACGGACTGCTATTGGCCGCACTCGCATTCGGTGCGATCGTCATTGGATTGGCGGCAGGAAGCTATCCGGCCGTCTATCTCTCCGGGTTTGCGCCCACCGAAGTATTGAAGGGCAACCTTGAAACAGGTACACGGGGACTGAATCTGCGAAAGGTCCTGGTCGTCGTACAGTTCGCCATGTCCATCTTCCTGCTGGTCAGCACGGCGATCATCTATGACCAACTCGAGTATATCAGTACCAAGCGGTTGGGTTTCAACAAGGAACAGGTGATGGTGCTTCCCATCACGGGATCCACGCAGCGTCGGAATACACCCGTACTGAAAGAACGATTGTCCCAGTTGCCCGGTGTGCTGGGCGTGGCCACGGCTAGCGGGGTACCGGGAATGCGGGTGATCCCGATCATGGCGGTCCGGCCCGATGGCATGGCGCCGGAAGACCACCTCATGATGGCCACGTTGCAGGTGGACGAGTCCTTCCTGGATGTCCTGGAGATCGATCTGGCAGCCGGACGGAACTTCTCGACGGACTGGGGGACGGACTCGACCACGGGCTTCCTGCTCAACGAGGCGGCCGTTCGCTACCTTGGCTGGGGAACGCCGCCGGAAGCCATAGGCAAACCGTTCGCGTGGCTGCCCTTCGGCGGGAAGAAAGGAAATGTGATCGGCGTGGTAGAAGATTTCCATCTCCGTACCATCCACGAGGAGATCGAACCGATCGTTGTTTTAACGAGTTCTTATCACATTTACGTGCTCATTCGGCTCGAACCCGGACGGATTCCCGAGACCATTTCACGCATCGGGGAGGCATGGCGAAACGTCGATGCCGGCTTCCCCCTGGAATACACCTTCCTGGACGAGGATTTCGACCGGCTGTACCAGGATGACCGGCGGCTTGGCGAGGTCTTCGCGATCTTCGCGGTGCTGGGCGTCTTCGTGGCCTGCCTAGGTCTCCTCGGACTGGCCTCCTTTTCGATTCAGCAACGCACCCGGGAGATCGGGATCCGCAAGTTACTCGGCTCGTCGGTCTCCACAATCGTCGTGCTACTGTCGAAGGACTTCATGAAATACGTCCTGCTGGGCAACGTGATTGCCTGGCCCCTGGCCTATTTCGTCATGATGCGCTGGCTGCAGAACTACGCCTACGCGGAGACCCTCGATTTCATGTGGTTTCTGGCCGGCGGTGTCGCAGCTCTGGTCATCGCCTGGTTGACCATCGGGGCGCACGCGGTAGCGGCGTCGCGAAGGAATCCGGTGAACGCGTTGAGGCAGGGGTGACGGACCAGCTACGCGAGTAAGTCCATCATGTTCAGACACTACCTCACCATAGCCGTCCGTAATCTCACCAGGTACAAGAGCTATGCGTTGAACAACATCCTGGGACTGACCATTGGGTTCGCCTGCGCCATACCGATCCTCCTCTACGTCCAGAACGAGTTGAGTTACGACCGCTACCACGAGAACGCGGGCCGGATCTACCGGATCGTCGAAGGGAGCGACGTCAAGACGCAGCCCCTGCTCGGTCCGGCGCTGCAGGAAGAATTCCCGGAAGTCGAACACTTTCTGCGCATACAGGGAACCGCCGGCATCTGGCTCATGGCCTACGAGGACAGGGTATTCTATGAAACCGATGTGGCCTGGGCCGACGAGACCCTTTTCGAGCTGTTCTCGTTTCTGCTGCTCAGAGGGAACCCAGAAACCGCTCTGAAAGATCCCTTTTCCGTGGTGATTACCCGGTCGATCGCCCGGAAGCTGTTCGGGGACGCAGATCCCATGGGGAAAGTGATCGTCGCGGATAATGGTTTCGCCGATCTGCGCGTTACCGGCGTAATGGAGGACATACCGGACAACTCCCATTTCAAAATGGATTACTTCGTGTCCCTGTCTACAAGTCCACATGTAGGCAATCCGAGGGCGTTGATCCGCTGGAGCGCGCGGTATTTCTACACCTACCTTCTGCTGACCGAAGATTACCCGGGAGCGCTGCTCGAGGATAAACTCCCCGCATTCGTGGAAAAGCATATGGGTGGTTATTTGGAATCTACAGGAGGCAGCTTCGAACCGTATTTGCAGCAGCTTACCGACATCCACCTGCATTCCCACCTGGAAAACGAGTTGGGCGTCAACGGAGACCGCACCTACGTCGCCATCCTGCTGGTCGTCGCGGGATTCGTCATCGTATTGACCTGCGTGAATTTCACCAACCTTTCGACCGCGCGCGCGATGGTGCGCGTCAGGGAAGTGGGGTTTCGCAAAGTGGCCGGTGCGCAAAGGTGGGAGCTGATCCAGCAGTCCATCGGCGAGACGATGCTGCAGGCCTTTTGTGCCTCGTCTTTGGCGGTGATCATCGTATGGCTGGTCCTTCCCACGTTCAACGACCTGTCCGGCAAACAGCTTTCGCTGGTGATGCTGGATGATCCCGCCTGGTTCGTTGCGTGGTTCGGGTTGACCGTACTGGTGGGCCTGCTTGCCGGCCTCTATCCCGCGGTATTCGTCTCGGCCATAAAACCGACTGGAATGCTGACTGGAAACCAGCCGGTTCATCGACGGCAGGACTATCTGCGAAAGGGTTTGGTCATGGTTCAGTGCACGATTTCAGTCGCCATGATCGTCGGAACCCTGGTGCTGCACCAGCAGCTGGGTTTCTTGCGAAATGTCAAACTGGGTTTTGAGAAAGAGCAGGTAATGGTCATCCCCAGCGGCATTCGCGACATTGAAGAAAGCTTTCCCGTCTTGAAACAGGCGTTGCTGCAACATCCCGGCGTGCTGAATGTGACGGATGCCAGCTCGATGCCCGGCGTCGCCGGCAGCCAGGGGTTTGTATTTTCGATGACCGCGGAAGTCTTTGAAGGCGCCGGTACCCATCCGATCGACCTCGGTTACATCGAAACCGGGTCGGATTTCGTCGAGACGCTGGGTATCGAGTTGCTTGCCGGCCGCAGCTTCCTTACGGGCGAACAGTCTAATTCGGATCTGGGGAAAGTGATTTTAAATGAAACGGCAACCAGGGCACTGGGATGGGTCGCGCCGGGGGAAGCGATAGGCAGTCAGGTCATGCTGAATAACGAGTACAGAGTGGATGTGGTTGGCGTAATGAAGGACTTTCACGTCAAATCACTACATCAACCGGTCCGGCCACTGGCGCTGCTTCATTATACGTACGGAACCACGTTTTTCGCGGCAAAGCTGAGCCCGGTTGACCTGGAAAACACGTTAGACCACATCCGGGGAACCTGGGCATCGATTCTCCCCGCATTCCCGTTGCGGTATTCCTTCGTGTCGGATGATTTCGACAGGATGTATCAAGCCGATCGCCACTTCGGGCAAGTGTGCGGAATCTTCACCAGTATCGCCGCGTTCATTGCCCTTCAGGGCCTGGTCGGCCTGGCCTCATTCGGCGTCGGACAGCGCATCAGAGAAATCAGCATCCGTAAGGTCCTGGGCGCCTCGGTTTCCCAGGTCCTCGTCCTGCTATCCAGGGAGTTTGTCGTGCTGATCGTCGTCGCCAACGCCATCGGGTGGATGCTGGCGTACTACGGACTGAGTTTCTGGCTGCAGCAATTTGCCTATCGAATCGATATCAGCGCCGACACCTTTGTGATGGTCGGTGTCCTTAGTCTGGTGGTAGTCCTGGCCGTGCTCGGTTACCGCGTCATCAGGACGGTCACGTCGAACCTGGCGGACGTGCTGCGGAACGGGTGATGGGGAAATGGGTTGTGGCGGGATTTAGATTCTTCATTTATCCTCTGCCCTACCCAAACGGGATTCCAGAGAAAGCAGAACCTTCCTGATCTCAGTACAGATCTCAATCATACGTTCCTCGCTTATGCATTCCTCCTGGGAGACGCCCAGGTAACCCATGATTCTGGCACTGCGCCGGTCGTCGGGCTGATCAGCCATGCGAGGAACGATATGGAAATGCACATGTGGATGTAGTCTGGCTTCCGAGAACTGGATCACATAGGTTTTCATACATCCGAGAACACGCTTGAGAGAAAGAGATACCCGGCGTATCAGGATACCTAATTCGACAGCTTCCTGCTCGGTTAACTCGTCAACCGACTCGATGTGTCGATGCAGAACCAGTACAAGCCATCCTGGCAGAGCCGAATTGTATGCATGCACTACGTCCCAGAAGCCAGCCTGGTAAACGTTGTCCCACAAAGGCGCATTGCCCAGCCTTCGTTGCCGGGTCATTTCGCACGTTTTGCACATTTCGCTGTTGTCCATACCAGACCTCTCGAATGGTCTCACCAAGGTAGTTGTATCGCATTTTACTATATTACCTGGTTTAACCGGGCGGTGTATAGCTGTACTTGGGGACAAGTCGTATCGGAGGTCCATACCTGTGCTTGAACCTGATACACTGTACCAACATCATCTACGCTCCCAGAAGGTTCTTGTATTCACGTATCCGTACGGAGTCCATTTGCTGAATGATCAGGCCGTCGTTTTCGATTTCTCGGTGAAAAACAAACAGGATGACACACATTGCCGCTGCTATTACTTCATGAAGCATTGGATGTCGGTACTTGTGACGTTCGATGAGTCGCTGCAATTGAAACCCGATTCCGAATTTCATTTCCCGTTTGCCTTTAACTGCGACATCACAACGCCGCATTACTGCAGTGGAAGATCACTCTACACGACGGACATTTTGCTGGACATCATAGTAAAACCGGACGGCGCCTCGTATATGATCGAAGATGAGACACAGTTTTATGAAGCATATGAAAACGGGATGTTTGGAACGAATTGGTATGAAGGCGCTTCGAAAGCACTTGAATGGTGGTGTACGTTGCTTGAGAAAGGGGCCTTCATTGATTACCTGAACTCCGTGGCGCCGTTCCCAACCAAAATGTCGGTGAATCACGAGCCTTTACTTATCGAGAACGACATAGATGAGATCCCGTTTCTGAACCACCCTCTGCATCCACGTTTTGGATAACGCATAAGAGCTATCGTTATTGTTCGGGGCGTGAGCTACGCACTGGATAAAGGCAACCATGGACTCAAGCGAAGATTACCTGGGGCGCTGGAACGATCCCGCCTATGCCAGGAATTACTCCAAATTCACCAGGGATCAGCAAGTCGATGCCCGGAAGTTCATCGATCAGCTGGAGGTCGATCGCAACAGCATCGTGGTGGACCTGGGGTGTGGTGAGGCCAAGTTCCTGGCGGCAATCTCTCCATGTATTCACACGGGAATCGGTATTGATGCCTCCGCGCATATGCTCGCTTCTGCCAGGAGATCCCTGACAGATCTCGAAATCGGTAACATCGAGTTGATCCATGCGGATTTCAGGGAGTTTGACGTGGGTTTCGAATTGGCGGACGCCGTGATGTCCAACTACGCCATCCATCACGTGCCTGATGTCGGCAAGGAGGAAGTGTTTCGCCGCGTTCATGCTACCTTGCGATCAGGCGGTATCTTCCGGTTGGAGGATGATTCATTTAACTTCCCTCAAGAGGAGTTCGAGGAGCGCGTTCCGGAAATCATGACCCAGTGGGAGTGTCACTTCGGACCGGAGGGATGGAAGTTCTTGAAGGAAAAGTTGGCGGGAGACGACTTTGAAAACACCCCTTACCTCGACGATTTGAGACGAATGATCGAAAGATCGGGTCTAACGGTAGATAACATTGTAATGCATGGACTCAATGGTGTTGAGATAACGGCCAGAAAACCCTGATACAAAATCGCATATGCAACTGACCTTTCTCGGAACCGCAGCCGCGCCTTCGATGCCGATCCCCTTCTGCACCTGCCGGGTCTGCACGGACGCCCGGCGGATCGGCGGCAAGAATCTACGCAGGAGATCGTCGCTGGTGATCAACGATGATCTGCTGGTGGACATCGGCCCCGACCTTGCCACCGCTTCGTTCCAGCACAGAATCTCACTCGCCGGCATCGGCCTATGTCTTCAGACGCACCCGCATGCGGACCATCTGGACATCGAATTCATCCTCTCAAGGCATGCCGAATACGGAACAACCGTCTCAGGCGAGTTGTTGTTTGGAGGCTCTGACGAGACCCTTCATGCGATCGAAGCGCTGGTCCGCCAACAGAGTGCATACGGGAGTATTTTCGACTTGGAAACGCAGTCTGCGTTGCAGTTGAAAATCATGTCTTTTATGTCCTTTGAATCGTACCGTATAGGGGACTATCGCGTTACCGGATATCCGGCCAACCACGGCAACGACCAGGGGTTTCTGCTTTATTCGATCGCGCAGGGAGACCAGGCCTTGTTCTATGGTACCGACACGTCGGTGTTGTCCGAGGAAGTATGGGAGCACCTTCAGCAAGATCGCATCCTGTATGACGTGGTCGTTCTCGATCACACCTATGGAATCGGTTTCGAGTCCAGGCCGGCGGACCATCTCGCGTCGAAGGATGTCGCCGTCCACGCGGATCGATTTCGCGAGGACGGATTGCTCAAGGATGGCGGCGTGGTATACGCGACCCACCTGTCCCATGAGGGGAACCGGGAACACGACGAGTTGGACGAATACGCCAGGGGGCACGGCTATCGGGTGGCCTATGACGGATTGAGATTGCAGTTGAGCGGCTGAATCAAACGCCTGTGTCTACAAACCGACAACCGCCCACGGACACCCGCCCACGGACACCCGCCCATCATTCCGAAAGACCCCAAGTATGAAATGGGACTATTACCGTCCTCATATAGACCGGAGAGTTCCCGGCAACAAAGTAGACCTGACGCCCCTGTGTAACGATGCGGAAGTCCGCAGGAACCTGATTCTCGATCTCGCCCGTCCATTCCGCAACGTCGATCTGGACAAGGTAGCGAGTCCGGAATCACTGGGCTTCATCCTGGGAAGCGCGGTAGCCCAGCGGCTGAACCGGGGCTTCATTCCATTCCGTAAAGGGGGAGAGCTTCCCATCCATCGTCAGCACCGGTCGAGGATCTCTTTTGTAGACTACACGAACAGAAAGAAGTCCCTGGAGGTGAATAAAGACCTGATAAAACCCGGCGAACGCATTCTGATCGTGGATGATGTGATCGACACCGGCACCCAGGTAAAGGCCATGATCAAGTTGATCGAACGTCTACAGGGTAAAGTCGTCGGTGTTTCGGTGCTGGTTGCGGACCGGAGCAGGAAGACCGAACGTCTGATTAAGACGCACAACGTGCACGCCATTCATATGGCGCTGGTGTGTGAGTAACATGTATGCACTGCTCGGCCAAAGCAGGATCTGTGCTCCACTTGCCGGTGACGAAGCATCTTCGCGCACCAATCGATTAGTTCGCGATCGACGAGATCATTTTGGATCAGGAGGCAGTACAGGTGGAATTAACCAAACCCAACGCTCTGTCAGAAGGTTCGAGAATCGGACTCGTTTCGCCTGCACGGGCAATACCCCTTCCGCACATGGAGGAGAGCATCACTGCCGCACAAAATCTGGGATACGAGCTTGTTGTCGGCAAATACGCTCGCGAAAAGGTGGGGTATTTCGCGGGAACTCACGAACAACGTTCCGCCGATCTCATGGCCATGTTCCAGGACGTCACGATCGAGGCGATCTGGTGCATTCACAGTGGCATAGGGGCTGAGCGGCTGTTCCCCTGGCTGGATTTCGGGATAATAAGGCAGCACCCAAAGCTACTCGTTGGTCACAGTAATATCTGCCAACTACATTTCATGCTTCACAAACATGCCTTTCCGTGGAGCATATGCTTTCAAAGTCTCTCCGTTTTCCGCCAGCAAAAACCAGAAGAGATGAAACGGGCTATGAGATGTTTCAATAAAATCGTTCGAGGCCATGGCCGTCCGTGGGATTTTCCACTTGAGGATCTGAACCCACCAGTAGAGTCACTCGTGTCGGGCCGAATACGGGCTCCGATTACTGGAGGTGGTGAAATCAATCTCACGCTGGGGACACCCTGGGAGGTCGATTTTGAAGGGAAAATCGTCGTACTGGATCTGTCCCACAGGAACATGTTGTGGTCCGGGTTTCTCACACAGTTAAATTATGCGAATAAGCTCAGAGAGGCCGCGGGGTTTATCATCGTGGCTCAAACTCATCTGGGAGAGGTGCCCGAGTGGGGTAACGTAATGGAAACAGGTTTGGTAAACGACAAACAGACCTTGAGAAGCTACCTGGACGAGTTTATAACCCCATTGAACAAGCCCACGCTCATGAATGTGCCTATGGAACACTCGAAGGGGGCCTTTCCGATACCATACGGGGCCGAGGTTGAACTGAACGCTGACGAGAAGCGCATCACGGTGCTTGAAGACATCGTTCAGCGCAGCTCCTGAATGTGCTGGAGCTTCGGTCATTATTTTCATTGTAGTTGTCTTTCTGGTAGTGAGGGAATACACGCCATGCAGTCAGCAGAAAGTCTCGTGAATCATGTCGAACCGGACGACGTCCGGCTGGTAACATCCGATATAGACAACTTCTGGCGGGCATATGACATATCGGAAGGCAAAACCACGGACGAGAAAATCGAAATCTACGAAAAGGAATACCTGGCGAAAGGTAGCATTGGTCTCAGGGATTTCGTGAAACTCCATATCCAAGATGCCGAGAAATTGGTACATGCAATTGAGGCCATGCCGAAGTACTACGCCTCCATCAGGGAAAGCTCGAATCGTGTTCTGGAGATGACGAATCGGATTCGCGGCTATATGCACGCGTGGAAGGACCTCCATACTGAAGCCGTTTTTCCCGACGTGTATTTCGTTATAGGTAGAATGATGTCCGCCGGTACTTTTTCGCCGAATGGGCTGCTCATCGGTACCGAGATGCTAAGTTGTACGGACGATCTACCGGAAGGAGAATTGTCACCGGTGTACATAAACCTTGTCAAACCGATTGAGTACCTGCCCTATGTGGTTATTCACGAGCTAATCCATCCCCAGCAGCAGTACGATTTTGATGGCAACACGCTTCTGGGCCAATCCTTAACGGAAGGGGCGGCCGATTTCCTTGGAGAACTTGCCAGCGGCGGATTTCTGAACCAACTTCAGCACGAATACGGAAGGATTCACGAATCGGTGCTTTGGGATGATTTTTCCAAAGTAATGCTTGAAGACAACATGAAAAACTGGCTCTACAACTATTATGAAGATCTAGGTGATCGGCCACCTGATATGGGTTATTTCATGGGTTACAGAATATGCGAATCATACTACGAGAAGATGGACGACAAACGACAGGCCGTTAGAGATATACTGGCCATCAAGGATGGTCCCGATGCGCTGCGATTCCTGCAAGAAAGTGGATACGGTCAATAAGTTTCGAGTATCTGTAGTGTCTCGTCTAGAAGGGGCAACGTGACGTCAAAACCTAATGAGTCACTCGACCAACTGGTGTTGCTGTTGGAAGAACGGATCCCTGGAACAATGCATGAAGCCAACGTTCCCGGTCTCTCTTTCGCGTTGATACAGAACTGGGAGACTGCATGGACGCAAGGCTTCGGCGTGATGAACGCGGAATCACGTGAACTCGTAAATCCGGGAACTGTTTTCGAAGGCTGTTCATTAAGCAAGCCGGTTTTCGCATATGCTGCGCTAAAACTTTGCGAAACGGGTAGTATTGATCTGGACAAGCCACTTTCCCAGTACCTATCTGAGCCCTATGTTCCCAATGAGCCCAGGGTTCAGACGATTACCATGAGGCAAGCCCTCGCTCATACCGCCGGTTTCCCTAACTGGCGCCCGGACTGCTGGAATGAGGAAGGATGGAATCCTGAAGGCAAACCACTGCAAACCTTTTTTGCACCTGGCGAACGTTTCAGCTATTCCGGTGAAGGATACATGTACGTGCAGCATGTTGTCGAGCATGTAACGGGACAGACTGGTGAGTCTTACATGCAGTCCGAGTTGTTTAAGCCGGCAGGAATGAAGTCCAGCACGTATCTATGTACAGCAGATCAAGCGACTGACCTGGCGACCGGGCATGATGAACACGGGAGACCGGCCAAAAAACAGTTGTACAGGTCCATGTGTTCCGCCGCCAGCCTTCATTCGACGCCTTCGGACGTCGCAAGAATCTTGTGTGCATGTATGCGTCCTGACTCGGGCGCTTCGTGGCATATCAACGCCGAATTGGCGAAGGAAATGACCACCGCACAGGTCCCGATAAACGATTCTGCTTCGTGGCATGACAATTGGCCGGATGTCCCGGTAAAGGATGATCCTTTTGTTTCCTGGGGACTTGGCTGGGCTACCCAAAACCATAACGGGCTGAAAGCTATCTGGCATTGGGGTGACAACGGTCCCTTCAAGGCATTTGCGATAGGGTATCCTGAAGAGGGAACGGGTCTAGTGGCCATGGCCAATGGATCGAATGGCTACAAGCTTTGGTCCGCGTTGTGCAGTATGGCATTGGGCGGCGAGTACCCCTGTATCGACTGGTTGAATAGGGTGGTGTATAGCTGATTGCGGTGCACTAGTTCGAGACTTCGGATCCTCCGTTTTAAACGTGTTGTCTTGTGCCGAGTTGTGCAGTGGTTTTCGGAGACTGCCGGAATTCAAAGGTGAAACAATGAAAGAGTCCCCTGGTCGTCCAGTCGCACTAGTTACCGGAGTGAGCCGCAAGATTGGCATCGGCGCAGCTATCTCTCTGGCTTTAGCGAAAGCAGGTTGGGATGTGGCGACTACTTACTGGCGACCGTACGATGCTGCCATGCCCTGGGGTAGCGATGATAACGAAACCGTTAAAATCACCGATCAGATCCATGGCTTCTCAGCAAAGACAATTTCCATAGAGGCCGACCTGTCAGACACCGCGTCACCGAAGCGTCTTTTCGATCGTGTCGAAAGTTCTCTTGGATCAGTAGCCGCTCTGGTTATGGCTCATTGTCATTCAGTAGACAGCAGCATCAAGTCCACCACAATCGAAAGTTTCGATCTGCATTTTACGATAAACGCTCGAGCTACGTGGCTGCTGATCCGGGAGTTCGGGAAACGTTACCAGAGGGAATACGGACGTGGACGAGTTATCTCGATAACGAGCGATCATACAGCGCACAACTTGCCGTACGGAGCCAGCAAGGGAGCCATGGATCGAATCGTCCTCGCGGCCGCGCAGGAATTCAGGGACCAGGGAGTCACGGCGAACGTGATCAATCCGGGCGCGACTGACACGGGCTGGATGTCGGATGATCTGAAGGAATACGTACTACATGAAACACTGCTCGGACGAATCGGCCTTCCTGAAGACTGTGCCCGTCTTGTCAGTTTTCTTTGTTCCGAAGAGGGTGGTTGGATAAACGGCCAGTTGATGTATAGCAATGGCGGTATTCGGTAAGGATACCCACGTCTACAGACTTTCCGATAGTAACAGATAATGACCACAGAACCCGAAAATCAGCACGTCCACATCGGCGCCTATGCGTTGTGCCGCGACCCTTCCAGCCGCCTGCTCCTGGTTCGCGCGACGGCCGGTCTCGAGGACGGAGGCCTGTGGACGATGCCCGGTGGCGGGATCGAATGGGGCGAACATCCGAATGCCGCGTTGCGCCGCGAGCTGGAAGAGGAGACCGGACTCGTGGACATCAAGGCGTACCACGTGGCCGCCGTGTATTCCCATGCCTATGAAGGTCGAACGGATTGGCAAGGCGATCCGGTACACCACATCGGCATCGTCTATGAGGTCGTGCTCGCGGCGTTCGACCTGAGACCCGAAAAAGAAGGATCCACCGATCACTGTGAGTGGCTGACCGAAAAACGGATTCGGGAATTGCCGCTTGGACCGTTAGCCGAGTTCGCCGTCGAACTGGCATGGCAAAAAACATAGCGGCAGGTTATCTTTAAAAATCAGAATTCGAGGCCATTAAATCATGAAACCCGCTCCACTAAAGAAGACCATCTCTTTTGAGGACTTCGAAAAACCCGACATCCGCGCCGGTACGATCACCGCGGTCGAAGAGGTGGCTGCATCGAACAAACTCATGAAGCTGACAGTCGACTTCGGAGACCACACCCGGTCGATCCTTGCAGGAATCAAGCAAGAGCGCGCAAACCCAAATGAAATCGAAGGTAAGCAAGCCCTCTTCGTGGTAAACCTGGGCGAGCGGAAGATGGCTGGGGAGGTTTCCCAGGGCATGCTCTTCGACATAGGGTATGCGGACGGGCTCACACCATGCCTGTTGGTACCCGAACGACCTGTGCCGGATGGTGCCAGGGCGGGTTGACGCGATCAAAGCATGAATGGAGGTTGCATGGCGTCCAAAATTTCAACCGGTCAAAATCGCGAGCACGCGCGCTACGGGGCCGGCACGCAGGAGGATTTCGACGGTCCGCTGCCGCAACCCTTTCCCCGGGAGATCGGTCCGCGCGCCATGGAGTACCTGGCCGAAGTGGTGGATTCCGGCCTGACCTGCGACATGGTGGGCCGGTTCGAGCGGGCCTTCGCCGAGGCCAACGGCGTCGCCCACTGTATCGCCACGCCGGGGTGTACGCCGGCCCTGGCCGTGCTGGCCGCGGCCTTCGACTTCGAACCGGGCGACGAGATCATAGTCAGCTCGGTCAGCGACTTCGGCACCGTGCAGGGCCTGATCAGCGCTGGATACATCCCCGTATTCGCCGACACCGCGCCCGGTACAATCAACGTGGGCGTCGAGACCATTGAGGCGTGCGTCTCCGATCGCACGAGGGCGATTCTCGTCGTGCACCTGAGCGGTCTGATCTGCGACATGGACGCCATTAACGAAGTCGCTGCGCGCCATGGTCTGGTGGTCTACGAGGACGCCTGCCAGGCGGTCTTCGGCCGCTACAAGGGACGCTATGCCGGCACCCTGGCGACGGCCGGGGGCTTTTCCTTCGACGCCGAGAAAACAATGGGCTCCGACGTGGGCGGCTGCATCCTCACCGACGACGATGAACTGGCCGAACGGGCGCGGTTTATCGGCCAGAGCCGGGCCGGAGAAATGGTGGAGCACTTCGGTCGAGTGCACACGGCCAACGGCTTTGCCCATCGCATGACCCAGTCCACCGCGGCCATCAGCCTTGCCCAGTTGGAGATCATCCGGCCACAGGTTGAAAAGCGCGACCGCATGATCCGCCTGCTGAGCGCGCTCCTCGACGAGATTCCGGGCATCACGGCATTGCCGATCACTCCAGATACCGAAGTATACTCCTGTTGGATGGCGGGATTCACCATCGACACGGACCAGTTTCGATGCGACTTGGAGGCGTTCGGCGCCCGGGTGGCGGCCGGAGGCATCCCCGGGGCGAGTCCGATGCGCTACTACCTGCTGCCGGTGGCCCTGCCCTTCCTGAACGAGGCGGCAACGCGGCAGCGATTCCCCTATTCGCACCCACCGGCGTCCCGCACCTACCGATATGACGCAGAAAGCTGTCCGAACGCCCACGAGATACTGGAGCGCTTCATCCGCTGGAGTTCATTCTGCGATAAGTACGAGCCCCACCACTGCGAACAGGCGGCCGCGATCGTACGCCGCGTCGCGGAGGTGAACCGGCGATGAGCGAAAACGACGGAGATCACTCGGTGGAGAAAACGCTCCAACTCGCCGCCCGGTACTATCGTTCCGTGCCGACGGACCGCGCGGGATACGAGGAAGTCAACCTTTCACTGCCCTTGGAAAAGACCGCCCTGGTCGGCATCCACTGCTGGAACATCGGCTGTCCGGATGGTCCGGCCACGGACGCCAACTACTGCGTCGGCATGGGCTGGCCCCAGCCAACGCAGGAGGCTGCCCGCATCATGGCCGAGGTCATCCGGCCGGCCATGGACCTGGCGCGTTCCATCGGGATGGCGGTCTGCCACGTCGAGACGGACTGGATGGACCGAAAGTATCCCCACATCGAGTCACGGCGGTCGGACGCGGCGGCATCCGTTCACCCGGTCAGGCAGGAACTGTTCGAACGGGCCCATGGCATCGACTATATGGAGCGCTCGCCCCTCGCCGAGATGCGTCGCGCCGAAATCGTTTCTCCGGTCGGTGACGAGCCCCTCGTGTTCTACTCCGACGCGCTGGACGACTACTTGCGCGGACGCGGCATCGACACGCTCATCTACATGGGGTTCGCGGCCGACATGTGCCTGCTCGGCGCCGAGGGAGCCGCCCGGCCCATGCTGGCGCGCGGCTATCGTTGCGTAGTGATGCGAGATGCGACCGTCGGCGTCGAGTCGCCGGACACGTTTCCGCAGCGGCTGGCGACCAACTATGGGCTCCACATCTTCGAGTGGACCCTCGGCCACGGCTGCACTTTCGCTCAGTTCAAGCAGGCAATAGAGCAAATTCAGGACGATCCGTCCACCTGATGTGAGACACGCGCCATGAGCCTGAGCATCTGTCCCTGGAAATACGGCAAACGCTGGGTTTACTCGATCACCTATGACGAGGCCCTGGCCGACCTGCATCGCTTCGCAATTCCCATGCACGAGGAGTACGGCATCCCGGGCCACGTCGAGGTCGTCGTCGGCCAGATGGGCGAGATCCGGAACATCGGCAACTCCAGTTTCAACGGATATCGCCATATGAACGCGGATGAGCTGCGCGACCTGCTTGCCCGCGGGTGGGGCGTAGGCAACCACTCTTGGAGCCACGAGGTTATTACGCCCGAGATGGTGGACCAGGAGATCGGCCAAGCCAGGCAGGTTCTGGAGGAAGCCCTCGGTGAGCCGATCATCCTGTACTGCTCACCCGGGGACAACACCAACATGGCTGACCACGTCCTCGATGCCTGCCACCGCTACGGCTACCTGGGCGCCATGAGCCTGACGGATGCGCTGAACCTACCAGAAGACGAACTGTTCTGGATTAATCGAACTCCGCTACACGACCACTACTACCCGCCCTTCTACAGTGCCTACGATCCTTTCCGGAATATCCGCCAGGCCCAGGCCGTGCAGGGCTGGCTCATCGATTACTGCCACTGCCCGCTGGAGACGCCCGTCCATCCCAACAAGGACTGCTCCGAAGCCCAGCTCAGGCAACGCCTTGAAACGGTCCTGTCCGAGGGAGGCGATTCGGTCTGGTGCGCGGTGCCCGAGGAAGCGCTCAGCTATCATCTGATGCGAAAGCACGCTCGGATTGAGAAGGCGGGGGGTGAGGGCGACTCGAAACGCTACCGAATTGGGCTGCCGGATTTGCCCGACCAGGTCCCGTACCGCAGTCTGACCATGGAAGCCGGTGTCCCGCCGGCCTGGTGCCGCGATCCCCGCGTCGTGGTGTACGGTGTGGAACTGGCCGCAGAAGTCGTACGGCCCGGTGTGCTGCGATTCACGGCGCAAGTGCGAGACGGGACAGTGGTCGAGATGGGTGACCGACCGATATCCTGAATGGTTCCAATACGTTCACGCACGGCCTTGCTTAGTACATCCCGCCGAACATCCACGAATCCGCTATATCGAAGGAGAGAAATCCGCCATGATTTCACGTCTATTCTTCACACTAGTTTTTGCGCTCTGCTGCAACCTGCTGATCGACCACCCAGGCACTGCCCAAACCTCGGAACGACAGGCAGAAATGCGCCTGGCACCAACCAGCAATGGAGAGACCAGCGAGATGAATTACCTCCTTTATTTGCCATCGGCATACGAAACGAACGAGCAGGAATGGCCGCTGCTCCTCTTCCTGCATGGCGCAGGCGAGCGTGGGGACGATCTCGAACTGGTGAAGGTCCACGGTCCGCCGAAGATGATCGCGGAAGGCGAGGACTTCCCCTTCGTGGTCATATCACCCCAATGTCCTGAAGGTGTGTGGTGGTCAATCGAAACGCTTCATGCGCTGATCAACGAAGTCGTCGAAACGCATCGCATCGATACGTCCCGGATCTACGTCACCGGTCTCAGCATGGGTGGATACGGGTCCTGGGGACTGGCCTACACCTATCCGGACCTGTTCGCCGCGGCCGTTCCCATCTGTGGGGGCGGGGAGCCGGAGAAGGCACCGCTGATGAAAGAGATTCCGACCTGGGTATTCCACGGTGCGAAAGACGAGGCCGTACCGCTCCAACGATCGCAGGAGATGGTCGATGCGCTTGAGGCTGCCGGTGGGGATGTCCAGTTTACCGTGTACCCGGAAGCGGGACATGTCGGGGCATGGGAAAACGCGTACGGCGATCCCGAACTCTGGGACTGGTTGGTGAAGCAGCGGCGGGACTGAGAGAGAAACATCCTACTTCATTCTGAACTTGACTAACCCCTGATTCCGCAACCAGGCATCAAAGCATTTCGGTTGTGGGATTGAATTCCCTTACATACGACTTTCTAAATATGTAAACGGAATTGGAAAACAGGTTTATATTGCCTCGTATTGAGAAATCGACCGCGAACAGGGAACTGGAGCAACTGTGCCACAGAGTAAAACAAAGAAAGGGTCCTTAAAGCGGGACTGGATCTCGCCACCCGGCCACACCATAGCGGACTTGCTTGAAGAGCGCAATTGGACGCAAGACCAGCTGGCGGATCGGCTAGGTGTGTCGCGCAAGTATGTGAGCAAGCTAGTGACTGGAAAGGCTACGTTCTCGGAAGCGAATGCCATCAAACTGGCACGCGTGCTGGGAAGTACGGTCGGATTCTGGCTTAAACGGAAAACATGTTACAGGGCGGCTCTTGCTGATCTCCACGCGATCTAGCACCTATGTGATGACGTGAGTTGACGGTTTGAAGGTCAGATACGACTGGACGTGACTGCTCCCGTGATCGAGCTATCCTCAGATAGGCCGCAGTATCCCACCTCGGCCCCGCGAAACTTCAAACGCATACGCACGGCCGCCCGCACTCAGTCTGAACCGGTCGTCCACCTGGGAAATTCGAGCTTTCGACGAACTGTCGCTAAATGCCAGGACCAGGATGTCACCGTCCGTACCCGCCACCAGCCGCGTTGATGGCTCGGTAGCATCCGGGAGAAAGCTGACCAGGCTGCCGGCTGCGAGCCCCGGAGGCGCATAGGGCACCTCTTCCTTCCGAATGGTCAGGCCGCTACCTAGTACTGAAATCAACTCCACCTCCCGAGATCCCGCACCAAGGCGAGCGCGGTCTCCCTCCAGGCCGAGCAGTTCCACGGGATTCAGCTTGTAGGACAGCTCGCCGCCACCGGTCTCGGGTCCCAGGCCAACGGCCGGGTCCACCGTGAGCCGGCGCCTGCCCGGGCATCGAAGGTCGATCAGGGACAGATCGCAGTCCGCGGTTACTCCGGGCGTCTGTATCGAGCCGCCAAAGGCAAGGGCGGTATTGGGCCTGGCGTAGAACGTGCGCGGCTCCTTCCGCGAAGCGAGTCCCTGCGAGTCCCGTCCCAGCTCGCCGAAGACCGCCGGGTCGTCCAGTCGATTCGATTTGCCATCAAGGGCGATCTCCATCCACGGATTGGCGCCGCGCCGGTTGAAGCCGTCCCAGGCGATCTGCGCTTCGTGCCAGGTTCCCACGCCTGCCGTACCCGGCGCATGCACGGTAACCAGGTTGCTGTTCTGGCTTTGCACGCTGAAACACAATCGTCCGTCCGTGTCGACAACGAGGGCGAAGGTGTTGACCCCCGTCCCGAAATGCCCGCCGACGCCGTTCCCTGCATTGAACAGCACCCGGGGGCCGCTCGCGTTTTCGAGTCCGCTCGCATTTTCGTGTGCGCTCGCGCGTCCCCGAAGTCGGAAGCGAATCCGCAGGCGTCCCCCATTCGCGCGGAACCAGCGTTCCGCTTCGTATTGCAGGACGTCGCCGCCACGCAGCCGGATCAGCGAACTGCCGTCAGCGACTACCCGCACACCGCGCGGTCGACGCCTCAGCGCCACGAGCAGGACCGGATCATCTCCGCGAGAAATCCAGTATTCGTGCTCAGTCCGCCGGGAGGAGACGCGCAACCGCTGCCAGTCCTTCGTGCGCTTCAGGCCACCCAAATTGGCGACGTTCTCGTTCTGGCCGCCCACGCCGGGCAGGCTGCCGCAACGCACCGGCTGGGCCTCGAAGGCACTGATGGTACGCAGAAGAGGACTGCCCGCCCACTGAACGTGCAGGTCCATGAAGCAGGCGGCCAGGCCGCCGTCGTACCCGCTGACACAAAGTATAGCCGCTTCGGGATCATGACTGCTGCGCATCACGGCGAAACGGCCCGTGTACATGTCGAAACGACCCGCCAGCGTCGTCACGCGCCGCGCCCTGTTCGGCCGAAACGCGGGATCGTAGTAACAATAAGCGTACGGCCCGTAGGAAATCATACACTCCGCCGTCGTACCCCTGACGCTCATTCCGAAGCGATACAGCCGGCCCAGGCGGGGATCGGAAAGGGCCACGTCCCGCAGCCTCCCGTCTCCGGCTTCCTGGGCCAGCCGCAGGAGGACCGGCGAATTGACGTTGAGCTGGCCACCGAGCAGGACGTTTGCATTGGGGGGATAGTAGACCATATCTGGAATATCGCGAGGCGCCGTCCAGTGGGCGCGGAACCAGTTCAGCGGCAGTCGCAGCCTGGCGGGTGCCTCGCTTAGCAGGTCGACACCGGTCACATTGCGCATTGCATCGGCGAAATGCAGCAGCCAGAGGTTTTCAAATCCCCAGAATGTGGGACCGTCGATGGGCTCTCCGCCGGGACCGCATCCGTTGGGCAGGAGGGCGCCGCGGAAACGATCGACAACCGCCTGTACCCAGGCTTCCGCCCGGGGGTGTTCACCCAGCAGGTGAACCGCGGCCACGCCGAAGTGTCCATAGTCGACGACGGTGTGGTGCCCTCCTGCCGTGTAGTGCCGTCGTTCGTCCACGTACGGCCACCAGCGATCCATCAGCCCCACGAGGCAGTCGCGGACCTGGCGCTTCTCTACATCCGGCAATACCTCGTCCATCAGGTCGAGAGCAAGCGCGAATGCCTGCATATACCGGTTGACCGTGTAGAAGTGCTCCTCCACGTGATCGCCGTGGTCCCAGTTCGCCGCGGCCCGCAGCCATGCGCGGGCCTGTCCGAGCCAGCGTGGGTCGCCCGTAAGTCGCCAGGTGAAGGCGTAATTCTCGATCAGGGCCGTGGCCTGCATGGCGGTATAGAAGGTCAGGTAGAGCTGGTGGTTGGGGTGAGGGCTGTGCGCCCGACGCGGAACCCGTCGCCAGGGACGCTGGCCTGCAAACAGTTCACAGTCGTCCAGGAGGTTGGAGAGGATGCGACGACGGACCGGATCGGCCGGAGCCTCGTATCGGAAGCCAGGATCGTCGGCCGGCCTGAACAACCTGGGCATTTCGAGGCGGATAACAGGGATCGATGCCTGTTGCGATGTGTCGGTCGTATGTTCGGGAGCATGGGCGGGCATCGTCAGTTTCCGGAATTCCAAAAGACAGATTTGTGCCGGCTCGTGGCCGTATGGAAGAACGGGGGGTTTAAAGTAAGTAACATGGTTTCAAATTCGTCAATAAGGTATATCTTGCATAGTACAGATATTTCGGTACGGCAGTCGCAGACAGGGCCACAAGTTGTCGAACATCCCGAGAATACCCATTCACACCAAAAAAGTCGCGGAACTGTTCGATCGCGTCCTGCCCGACAAGATCGATTGGGAATCCTTCTATTCCCAAGGCAAGCGTAATCCTCCGTTTCTTACGGATTCACCGGACGAGAATCTGGTCGGGTATTTCGAACACGGCCATCTCAAACCCGACCGTGTTATTGATTTGGGTTGCGGGACAGGCCGTAACGCCGTATTCCTGGCGAAATCGGGGTGCCATGTTGACGCCATCGACCTGTCGGAAACAGCTATAGAGAAAGCACGGTTACTTGCACGTCGGTCGGAGGCTAAAGTTCATTTCATTGTCGGGTCGATTTTCGACCTGGCCTTACCCGGCGGCCAATACGACCTGGCCTACGACGCAGGCCTTCTTCATCACCTGCAGCCTCATCAAAGGCCATACTATCTCGAAAAGGTACATGCAATTCTCAAGCCGAACGGGCTGTTCGGGATGACCTGCTTCGACCTGACCGGCGGCGTACCCAAAGAAGACTGGGAGATCTACGAGGAAGGCAATATGCCACCGGGAATCGGTTACACCGAAGATCGACTGCGAGATATCCTGCAACATTACTTTGAGATTATTGAGTTTCGATCCATGCAGACACAACCTGAGGATAGCTGCCTCTTTGGTATCTCCGGTCTATGGGCAGTACTGATGAAGCCATTGCATTCTCGTCAAGTTAGCCAAGAGTAAACCCGACATGGTCGACAGATTCAAGACGATCACAGACGTTCATGTTTTTCTCAAAAACGACAATGACGATATCTTAATGCTCAGACGGGCCAATACTGGATACGAAGACGGATACTACAGTGTGATCGCAGGACATCTCGACGGTCACGAAGAAGTGATGGAGGCTGCAATCCGGGAGGCTAAGGAGGAGACCGGTATCGAGATTCGGTATATGGATATCAAGGTAGTGGGGGTAATGCACAGGAAACAAGACGACGAAAGGATTTCCTTTTTTCTTTCTGCTTCGAGATGGTCCGGAGATATCATCAACATGGAGCCTGAAAGGTGTGATGACTTGTCATGGTTTCCAATTTGTGATTTGCCTGTAAACACCATTCCCTATGTACGTAGAGCGATCGAGAACTGGGTAAATGGCCTGTTCTTTGACAGCTACGGTTGGCGATAGTGCGTCAACTGTGAACTGTGCCATTTGCTGCCTCTTCTGACTACGGAAACTTTAGAAAAGAAGTTCAGATCGGTTGAGATCCCATGCTCCATAACTACCTCACCATCGCCCTGCGCAACCTCCTCAGGTACCCCTCCTACACGCTCATCAACATCGTGGGGCTCGCGATCGGGCTGGCGGCCTGCATGCTGATCCTGCTCTACGTCTGGGACGAGTTGAGCTATGATCGATATCATCCCCATGCCGACCGGGTCTACCGGGTCGTCGATGACATTGAAAGCGCCGGTCAGACCGTCCGGACGGCGGGTTCGCCCTCGGGTTGGGGACCTGCCTTGAAACGTGATTTCCCTGAAATCGAGCTGTTCGCCCGGGTGAGGGGCACGACATCGGCCTGGTTCATCATGCATGAGGAAAAGCGATTCTACGAGCAGAAGGTCATCTGGGCCGACGCGGCCCTGCTTGACATGTTCTCCATACCCTTTGTCACCGGCGATCCCCGGACCGCGCTGACCGAACCGTATTCGATCGTGATCTCGGAGGAAATGGCCTTCAAGTACTTCGGCGACGAAGATCCCATGGGGAAAGTCCTCAGGGGGGATAACCAGTGGGATTTCACGGTGTCCGGCGTCATGCGGAACATACCCGCCAATTCGCATCTGCGCCCGGATATGATCATATCCCTCTTGACACGAAACGCCCTGTATCCGAACAGCCTCGATGAGTGGGAGATGCACGAGAATCAATATACCTACATCATGCTGCATGAAAACGCCTCTCCGGATGACCTGGAAGCGCAACTGCCCGCCTTTCTGGAACGGAACAAATCAGGCAGGTTCAGTGAATCGACCAAGGTATTGAGACCTTCGTTGCAGCCCCTGCTGGACATTCACCTGCATTCGCACCGGGACAGCGAACTCGAGCCCAACGGTGATTTCCGCTACGTGGTGCTCTTCCTGATCATCGCGCTGCTGATACCGCTCATCGCGTGCATCAACTTCGTGAACCTGGCCACGGCGCGGTCGGCCATGCGCGCCAGGGAAGTGGGCGTACGCAAGGTGATGGGGGCCAACCGGTACCAGTTGCTGGGGCAGTTCCTGGGAGAAGCCGTCGTTATGACGGGACTCGCCATGATCGTCGCGATCGCACTTGTGTACCTCTGCCTGCCCGGCGTGAACGCGCTGGCCGGAAAGCAACTGGACTTCGCGCTGACGAACGGATTGGTGCTGGGGGCGCTCGTGGCGGGTACCCTCGTGATCGCAGTAGCAGCCGGCAGCTATCCCGCGGTCTACCTCTCGGGCTTCCTGCCCACCGAAGTTTTGAAAGGAAGTTTGAAGTCTGGAACGCATGGGATGGGACTTCGGCAGGTCCTGGTGGTAATCCAATTCGTCATGTCCATCTTTCTGCTGGTCAGCACCGCCGTCATCTACGACCAGCTCGCGTACATACAGGACATGAGACTCGGTTTCAACAAAGAGCACGTGATGGTCGTGAAAATCACGGGACAGGAGCAACGGGAAAACATCCTGGTACTGAAACAGCGCCTGGCGCAGATGCCCGGCGTGGTCGGAATGGCGACGACCGATGGGGTACCCGGCGTGAAGGCACCGAGGATTATGGCCGTTCGTTCCGATGAGATGAGCCCCGAGGACAACCTGATCGTGTCCGTGCTCACGTCGGACGACCGGTTCCTGGACGTCATGGAAATTGATCTCGTGGCGGGCCGAAACTTTCCGGTCGAATGGAGCAGGGATTCGACCATGGTACTCCTGCTCAACGAGACCGCGGCATTTAAACTGGGCTGGAAAGCGCCTCCCGACGCGATCGGCATGCCGGTCGAATGGATCGAGTACGGTGGATTGCGGGGACGCGTTCTGGGGGTCGTGGAGGATTTCCACCTCCAATCGATTCGCGAGGAAATCGAGCCGATCGTTTTCACGCACCATGCCCTCTACTTCACCGACGTGCTTATCCGGATCAGGCCGGAGGACGTAACGGACATCATCTCCCGGATCCGGGAAGTGTGGCGGGAGGTCGATCCCCTCTATCCCCTGGCATTCACGTTCCTCGACGACGATTTAGACAGCCTCTACCGCGCCGAAAACCAACTGGGTACGGTCTTCGCGGTCTTCGCCTTTCTCGCGATCTTCGTCGCGTGCCTGGGTCTTCTCGGGCTGGCTTCTTTCTCAATCCAGCAGAGAACCCGTGAGATCGGGATCCGAAAGGTGCTCGGAGCCACCGTTTCAGATATCGTGCTGCTGCTCTCCAGGGACTTCATGAAGTATGTCCTGCTCGCCAATGTCATCGCCTGGCCGCTTGCGTATTTCGTTATGGCGCGTTGGCTGCAGAACTACGCCTATTCAGCGGGAATCAGCTTCGCGTGGTTCATCGCGGGAGGCGTCGTCGCACTCGTTATCGCCTGGTTGACGATCGGTGCGCATGCGCTGGCTGCGGCGGGCAGGAACCCGGTGAACGCGCTGAAGCAGAACTGATGAGATTGAGTTGGAAGGAAATCCGGATTCCCACGGAGTTGCAGTACCATGGATGATCTTTCCGACATACGCGCATTCTACAACGAAGGCTGGGAAAGGGAGGCCGGCCGGTTGGTGCACCGGCAGCTGGAGGCCGAAGTTACTTGGCGCTACCTTGACCGGTATTTGCCCGACCAGGGCGAAATCCTCGATGTGGGTTTCGGCACCGGTGCGTACACCTTTCCGCTGGCTCGGTGCGGATTCCAGATCACTGCCGTGGATCTTTCCGATGAATTTACCACTCGATGCAAAGCCAGGGCGGATGAACTCGGTCTTGCTGACCGGATCGATTTCATGACGGGGGACGCCCGCACGCTGGAGCAAGTCCCCCGCGGTGCTTTCGAGGCAGTCCTCCTTCTGGGTCCTATGTACCATCTGGTGATTGAAGAGGACAGAACGGCAGCGCTGCGTTCGGCGTATGATTGTCTGAAACCGGGTGGAGTCGTCCTGTCCGCCTGGCTTTCCAGGTTCGGAAATTTCGGCAACCTGATCAAGAAGAACCCTTCGTGGATCGAGAACCGCGACGAGGTGCGTTGGTTGATCGAAAAAGGCCGTCGGCCGGATGATGCGCCCAGAGGCGGCTTCCGGGGACACTTTTCCCGTTTGGAGGAGATCGCGCCCATACACGAAAAGGTGGGTTTCCACACGTTGCAGATCGCCGGGGTAGAGCCGGCCATTTCCGCGGACGACGAAAGTTACAACAGGTTGGAGGGTGATGTGCGGGAGCGCTGGCTGAATCTCCTTTTCGAAATCAGTTCGGAGCCCAGCATCGTGGCCGCCTCGAGACACATCCTCTACGTGGGCCGGAGGAATTCGACATGAATGGACCCGCATACGGACGTACGGCGACCAACACTGTGCTGAATGCCGCCGGCAAGTACCATCATTGGAAGGGCAAGGGAGGCTTGTCGATTAAATCATTCTCCAACGGCTCGGCGAAGTATGAAATCGGCAACCATGCGATCGAAGTCGACGATAAATCGTACCTGGTGCTGAATCACGGACAGGAATACGCTGTATCGATCGACTCGCCTTCGAAAGTCGAAGCATTCTGTATCTTCTTCAGGGATGGATTTGCTGAGGAGGTCTGTGCATCCGTAAACTCGAAGGCTGTTACGTTGCTCGATGATCCTGAAAGACGCTCGCGCCGGCTGGAATTCTTCCAGACTGCCCGTCCACAAGACCGCGTTCTGACGCCGGCCTTGAGCCGGTTCAGATCAGCATATTTGCTGAGACGCGAAGAACCCGGGTGGGTCGAGGAGCAGATGCACGCGGTGATGGTTGGACTGCTGAGCGCACATCAGCAGATATTAAAGGAAGTTGCGTCCGTCAAGGCCGTTCGTGCGGTGACGCGAACCGAGATTTACCGACGCATCCACACGGCCCGAGATTACATGTGTTCCTCCCTCTCGGATCCCGTTTCCCTCGATTCGATGGCAGCGGTGGCGTGTCTCTCCCCGAATCACTTCCTGCGCAGGTTTCGCGAGATTGTCGGCAGAACCCCACACCAGTATCTCGTTATGAAGCGACTGGAGCGAGCCGCCAGGCTACTGGAGACGACAGACCGAAGCGTGACTGAGATAGCCTACGAAGTGGGATTCGCAAGTCCGGGTTCGTTCAGCTGGCTATTTCGCCGTCGACACGGAATCTCGCCGAGACAATACCGCAGGTCAAAAAAGTGATTTCGAAGAAGTTTGCGGCAGAGGATTTCTGTATTTTAGGTTTGACATTTACGACTATCGAATCCTAACCACAGGAGGTCCAACATGTCGCAACATAACGAATTCGGCCTTTCGGCCATCGGTCAGGTTTCCGTCACGGTGCAGGATCTCGACCGAGCCGTTGCCTTCTATCGCGATCAATTGGGCATGCCGTTCCTGTTCCAGGTGCCGAACATGGCGTTCTTCGACTGCGCGGGCGTACGTCTCATGTTGAATATCCCGGAGGAGGGGTTTGAAGATATCCACACTTCAATACTGTATTACAAAGTCGACGATATCCAGGACGCCTACCGTATTATGAAGGACAGGGACGTACGGTTCGTTGGACGGCCACACAAGATCGCCGATCTTCAGGACCACGAACTATGGATGGCGTTCTTCCGGGACAGCGAGGCGAACATCCTGGCGCTCATGGCCGAGATCCCCCACCAGGAATAGCTTCAGGAATAGACCCGCTCCAGGTTACGTTCCGAGTTCTGGAGGGACTGATACAGTGCCCACAGTTCCTCCTTGATGGCCTCTCTGATCTCGTCCGTCACTTTATCTTGCTTCGCTGCGCTGTCCGGCACAAACGGCACGGTCTCCCCATCGCTCTTCGAGTAGAATCCGAACTGCTCGATCATACTGTCGTATTCCTCCCCGGTCACCTCGATTCCGAAGAAGCGAAGGATCCGGGGGAGGTTTTCCGGCCTCAACTGTGTATAGTCCACGAACAGGCAGTGATCGCAGGTGTTTTCAACGGCGATCCGAAGCGTGGAGGATTCAACCTGCACACTGAAGGCCAGATCGCTCATCCGTTTGATGGCTTCAATCGGAAGAGCGGCTTCGAAAGCGCCTTCGGCGGTATTCTTGTTGCGGATGAACCACGCGGGTCCGTCGAGCGAGGTCGGGATGATCTCGTAGGGATTTCGATAGAGGAACAACCAGGGTACGCCGGGATAGAGCCCTCGGATCATATCCAACCGCTTAACGTGATTGCTGGAGAACTTAACGAAGAATCGTTCGTGTACAGGCAGCCGCCTGTGTCCATATATGTTGAGCAAGGACTGGAAATAAGATGCGCGTTTTTCTCTGAATATCTCGTCGTATTCGACACCTAACAATTGCTGTACAGGTTCCGCTTCCTTGATGACTATGTGCCTGTCCAGGTTCGACAACACCTTGGCAAGCAAGGTCGAACCGCATCGCCCGACGTGGAAGATGAACCCGGAAGGCAAAAGTGTGTCATCGTAAAGATCAGGTGTCTCAAGCACGGCGAGGTCGGTTACCACGGACAATGCGTCGGCATGCTGCGACAGTCGTTCTTCCGCGGAGATCTCGAGAAAGGTCTCGCGCAGATGCATGTCCCCAAAGTCTAGCCACGAGATCTCGCGGGTGTCGCTGTGCAATTCGAGCGGTAATAGACCACGCCGGCTATTGAGCAGGGCCTTGACTTCCTCGATTGGTCTGTTTCTGAAATCCTGTCTCGGCATTCAAGCTTCCTACTCAACAGCGCCCGTATGCAGTTGCCCATTCGACAGGCCAACGTTGCAACCGTCGCGCGAAGTACAGTTCCAGGCCGTCCTCTTCATCAATATGATAACCTGTTTCTCGAAACCCCATCGACCGGGCCAATTTCAAGGATGGGGTGTTACCCGGGTCAATCGACAGGACAAAACAACGCTGATCATTTTCTTCATACGCCCATTTCATCAGCCTAAGTGCCGCTTCCCTGGCTATGCCCTGTCGGCGGAAGGATTCACCAACTTCATAGCCGAGTTCTACACCATCCGCCGCTACATTTCGCAGCTCCTCGGGACCCGGCTCGGAATGGAAGCCGATTCGTCCGCACATCGTCTGTGACTGCTTTAAGACAATGGCCCGCAACAACCAGGGCTGTGCTTCCGGACGAGCATGTAGTTGTCTCAGTCGCGTGCGTAAAGTGCGAACGGTGATCACGAAATCTTCCGGTATCGTAAAGCCGCCAATCTTCTCTGCCAACTCCCGATTCCGGGCAAGTAGCGCTTCCAGCAGTTCCGGGCACATCGATACCAGTTCCAGACGACTCGTGCTAATACGGTTTATACCGAGCCTCGTTCTGGTTGTGAGACAGCATCATCAAGAAACGGTGGTGGACTTTGCTTAGGTGTGCCAAGTGTCCCAGCCTCCTGTTCCCTGCTGATCCACTCTTTGTAGGCCTGGTCTCTTTCTCGCCGACCCTCCTCGCGGCCTTCTTCACGACCCTGCTCCCTGTGTCGTTGCTTTATTGATTCGTAGAGCCATCCCATGAAGTCAACTCCTTCAATAATAGTAAACGTCGTGAATATCGATGATACACCTATCTTGATAATGTAGTCCAATACAAGCTCGATTGAAAGAGCGTAAACCCCGAATTTCCAGATAATAACATGGCCTGCTGCCGTGAGTGCCAGATAGACGACGGTAAACCACCATCGAGTGTTTTCGGGAACTCCCCAGACTGGGACGCGATTTCGATTGCGGTATTCGTCCAATGAGATTCTCGCGCTAATTGGTTCGCTCCCCGTATGGCGTACGAATCACCCCTAAAATCTGCTTTCCGAACGTATTTTAATGTATCACCCTGGTCGAATAAATGCATGATGCCGCATTTTCCGAACGCATACATGCTTCGAAGCGGCTTAAAGATGAGAGTCGGATTCTTGGTGTTGAATCTAGTGATATTCACGCACTCGCTCCGTTATTTACTGCTCCGATTACGCGCTCAGTCCACAGGCCGCGTCCGTCAGGCTGTCGTAGTGATGCACGTACTTGACTCCGTCGATCACCAGCCGGTCGGTATGCGGCAGATCCTCTTCCCAGGTCATTTCGACGCCCCAGGAGTGGGGCGGCTTCTCCCGCTTTCCCCAGAGATTCCCGTTGTAGCGGCGGAACAAAATCGTGCGGCCCGCGCGGGTGACGTACGCCATGACCAGTACTGCTCGCTCGGACGCATCTTCGTCGATGTCGAACACGCGCATGCATTCGAATGTCCGATCGCCGATATGCACCGTATAGCGGCCGTGCGAGAACACCTGAGGCGCATCCGGGATTTTCGTCAACGTACCATCGGTTTGCTCCAAAAGGAAGCCCTTGTTTTCGATATGACGAGTCGACATACCCCAATCCCACCCAAAGTCCTCATCTAGACAAGTCAACAGTTCCCTGGTGCCATCGTATTTCATGCTCTCGACGGCCAGCCAATGTACTTCCGTCTCCGTCAGACTGCCCCAGAACCGGGTATGGCGGGTTATCTTGTCCGGATCATGGTTGAGCGGGAGAAGCCCTTCCCGGTCCTTATGGCGATGTTCCTCGATCTCGATCTCGACGCACTCCCGTCCGTGTATAATCGCGTGTCGGCGGGCGGCCGCGGTTTTGTCCTCGGTCAACTTCCAGGCCGTTCCATCCCGCGTTGGTTCGTAGTCGGCCCAACGGACCTGCTCGCCGATTTCGGGAACGATGAACCACCAGGCAAGCTCCCGGAAATCGATGGTGAATGGGTCACCTGTACTTTTCTCGATGGATATGTGGGGCCGAAGTTCCGGAAAACCCTTCTTCCCTGATCTGATTTCTGCGCTCATGGCCGTACTCCTTCTGTTCATGGTGACGCCCAGTTCGCTCCGAACCATGTCCCTGCCGTGGGACAACCGCCGCTTGATGGTTCCCGATGGACAGCGATGCCGGGCCGCGATTTCCGCTATGCTCAACCCATCCAGGTAGAACGACCTGAGTGCCGCCCGCTCCTTATCGGGTACGTGATCGAAAGCACCGATCACGTCCTCCGCTGCCCGACGTTGGCGTGCCGTCGGCACGCCGTAGCGGTCTATCATGGTTGCGAGTTCCTCTGAGTCTACGAATCGCTCCCTGCGTTGCACAGAGCGCAGGTAGTCGGCGCAACGGTTTCGCGCGACCTGGTAGAGCCAGGCCCGAACATGCCGGGGAGCCCTGTCACGCAGCCCCGACCAGGCGTGAACGAGCGTCTCCTGCAGCACGTCTTCGACCGCGTCCACGGCACCGATTCGATCCCGGATCAATGCAGCCAGCGAACGCTCGTAGCGGCGGATCAGCGTCACGAAGGCCTGGTCGTCGCCGGACCGAATCTGTTGGACCAGCCTTTGATCATCGAGGAACCCCATTAGATCGCTCTCCCTTCATCTAACAGGGCGAAGTTCGAGGGGGAAAGGTTCACGAGGCGAAATCGACCGCCGATTCGTTGTGTACTGTGGTGGTTCGAGCGCACTCATCCTGATCTGGACTCCGGCCAGTCCGCACCCGCTCCCGGCCCAATAACGTGCCAGTGCATATGTGAAGTGACGCCCGGCGCTGCCGCATTAGCCCGTACATAAAAACCTTCGCCATCCAGCAGGCCGGACGAAGTCGCCGTTTGCTGGACAGCCTGGACCATCGAAGAAAGCAGGTCTCCATCCAATGCTGCCTCATCCATAAGCCCGGTTACGTGGGCTTTTGGTATCACAACGACATGGACATCGGCCACGGGATTCAGATGATGAAACGCCAGGACCAACTCGTCTTCATAAACACGTTCCACATCGAGCTTACCTGAAAGTACATCTTCGCAGTACCAGTCACGCCGTGCCACTCTAGCACACTCCTTCCGGTTTCCTGTCGGATGGACACTCGGTCTCCTGGTCAACTTGATTAAATGGCATAGACGATCTAAGGGTAAGTGTGTAATTTACACTCGAATACAGTCACAAATCAGGGTTAATTTCAATTGACCCGGCAGCAAAAAAAGCGATCACATGTGTGTGCGAATCGAACTGAAGGGTCCCCGAATCGAACCCCTTGAGACGAAACACCATGCCGGGATTCTTGCCGTCGTAGAGAACCTTCCCGAATGGTTTGACGAAACCGCCAGAACCAGGTCTGTCCCCACTGATATTCGACATCAGATGGGGTTTGTGGCCATCAGGGAACAAAGGGTGGTCGGGTTTATTACCCTGTACGTCGCAGAGGGACCGATGCACATCGGCTGGCTTGCAGTCGACAGGCAGTTGCACGGGCGCGGTATTGGCAGCCGTCTCCTGGAAGCGGCCGAAGCAAAAGCTCGGGAACTGCGAATAGACGTGCTGGCGACGTACACGCTGGGCGATAGTGTCGCGTACCAACCCTACGAATTGACCAGGCGATTCTACCGGAAACACGGATTCAAGGTGTACAAGCGATCCAGGACGGACAACCCCGGATGCCCCGAAGAGATCTGGATTTCGAAGCAGGTCAAACCATGACCGGAGTTCAAGGTGGACCGTAACGTAATCCGATACTACGAAGAGATTGAGCACGAATCTGACCGGCTCGAGAAGGGAACCGCCCGGTTGGAAGGCGAGAGGACCCGGGAAATCCTTCGGGAAAATCTTCCCGCACCGCCGGCCCGCATTCTTGATGCAGGCGGAGGGCCGGGCGCCTATGCCTTCTGGCTTGCCGAGCAGTCCTACGAAGTCCATCTGCTGGACTTTGTCCCGCGCCACATCGAGCAGGCGAAGGAACGGAACAAAGACGGTATCCTGAAGAGCGTAGCGGTTGGAGACGCAAGAAACCTGGACTTCGAGACGGATTCCATGGACGCGGTCCTTCTGATGGGTCCTCTATATCACCTTCCAGCTCGGTCGGACCGGATCGGCGCGCTTGAGGAATCCCTTCGCGTGTTGAAACAGGGAGGTGTCCTAATCTGTGCAGCCATCTCCCGGTTCGCTTCGTTCATGGACGGCATCAAGCAGGGGTATCTCTTCAATCCCGAGTTCGCCAAAGTCGTCCTGAAGGATCTGAACGAGGGTCGACACGAAAACCCGGAAATGGATCCCCGATACTTCACCACGGCCTGCTTCCATCGGACTGAGGACCTCGAAGAAGAGATCACGGACGCAGGTTTCGACCTGGAAAGGACAATCGGGTTGGAAGGCCCGGCGTGGCTGCTTGGCAATTTCGACGAGCTTTGGGCGGACGAGGCAAAGCGTAAGGATCTGCTCACTTTCCTTAAGTTGGTCGAGACGGAATCCTCACTCATCGGCGTGAGCGCGCACATCCTCTCCGTCGCGAAGGCGCCCTGACGAGTGCCGGTAAATGTGAATCGTTGCGACGAAGCGTTCCAGCGGGTCATCCCGGGCTACCTTCGTCTATAAGTTTGGTCCAAATGCAGAGGCCATATAATGCCGATCTCAGCCATATCCTTCGACGGCGACATGACCCTGTGGGACTTTCAAAAGGTCATGCGTCATTCATTGAAGAAAGCCCTGGCGGAACTGCGCCGGCTGGTTCCGACGCAAGACGCCGCGGTCCTCACGGTGGAAGAGATGATCGCGATCCGCAACAAGATCGAGGAGGACGAGCAGGGGCGAACCTGGAACCACGAGGAACTCAGACTCCTCGCCTTCGAGCGGACGCTCGAAAGCATAGGCTCTCCGGACCGCGATCTCGCCGTCCATCTGAATGAACTCTACCTGAAACATCGCTTCGAAGACATCGAGCTGTATCCGGACGTAATACCGGCCCTCGATCGGCTTGCGCCGCACTTCAAACTAGGCCTGCTGTCCAACGGGAACAGTTACCCCGAGCGATGCGGGCTCAAGGGGCGTTTTGCTTTCGTGGTCTTTTCGCAGGATGTGCAGGTTCGAAAGCCCGATCGGAGGATCTTTGAGATCGCCGCACGGGAAGCGGGCTGTTCACTGGACGAGCTTCTACACGTGGGGGATTCGTTCGAGAACGACGTAATGGGTGCCCATGGAGCCGGAGCGAAAACGGTCTGGCTGAATCGTGAAGGAATGGAAAGTGACGCCGAGGTCAAGCCCGACGTTGAATTCACCTCTCTGGCCGACCTGCCCGGGGTTTTAGGTCTAGGGCAAAATGGAAACTGAGGCAGATTCCGCCATCTGGCTAGAACCCGTAGCTGAGACCCAGTTTCAGGACCGGATACACGGATGCGACGCCGGGGATGTCTTGGTTGGCCGATTCGGCCTCCGCATCCAGGTCCATTCTGAACTGCGGGTCCGAGGATACGGGACCGGTAGCCTCGAGGCTGAACTCCGGCGTCCCGTGGTAGGCTAGCCCGACATCCAGTGCAAAGCCGAAACCGGACACGATGGCGTTTCCCCATCCGAAGCCCGCGTAGGGAGCAAGGCTGGAGGTCCCGAGCGATCCGCGGATCGTGCCCACCTGGGCCGGCGTGTATACGTTGTTCCCAAGCTCCAAATCTTCCGTCGGAGCACCCTCGAGTCCAAGGGACCCCCCGAAGTAGAGCACGCCCGCACTCAGCCGGAAGCCGCTTTCGTTCGGGTACAGATCGACCACGGCCGTCACGGTAGCAGCGGGAAGTTCCACATCCAAATCCACCTCCTCCACGGAGACTTCGAAGCTGACCGGCTGAATATCGATCCCTCCCCGGAAGTTGATCCGGCTTGCGAGTGGCGTAGCGACCTGCGCCCCGATCCCGAGCGTGCCCACGTGGACGGATCCCGTAACCCCTTGTGCAAGGGCGGGGGATGTCTCCAGACCCAGCAGTTGGACGACAATGAAACCGAATCTCAGGCTTCGCATCGTATTTTCCCGTAAATTTCACTTTATATTGAAATAAAAATGGACTTGCGCTGTCCCTCAACTCAACCTCTCACCCACCTCAACCCCGCCCCGGCACGGCGATACCGTACCGCTGCAGCGTGGTCTCGAGCGTCGGGCGGCCCAGGCGGATCCGGCCGTCGTTCAACAGGTAGGAGAACAGGTAGCCGGCGCCGAGCATGAGGATCCCGATGAGGAAGCAGTACATGACCGCGCGGTCGGGATAGACGTCCTTGAGGTACCCCACGTACAGCGGCCCGAAGATCCCCGCGGCCGCCCACGCGGTGAGCACCGCGCCGTAGATGGTGGACATCTTCTTCGTGCCGAACACGTCGAGGACGAAGGAAGGCATGGTGGCGAAGCCGCCGCCGAAGCAGAGCAGCACGTAGCAGACCAGGGCGGAGAAAACCCAGGGGTTGGTCTCCGTCATGAGTATGCCGAAGACCACCATCTGGCTGCCGAGCAGCACCCTGAAGACCGTAACGCGTCCGAACTTGTCGGACAGCAGTCCCCAGAAGAGCCTCCCGAGGCCGTTGCAGATCGAACTCACCGCGATGAGCGTGGCACCGTACTCGGCCAGCGTGGTCGGTTCGATGGAATCATCCGCCAGGCCCCATATCTCCTGGAGAATCTCCGATTGAAAGCTGACGACTGAAATCCCCGCCGCGATGTTGAAGAAGAAGACGATCCACATGAAGACGAACTGCGTGGTGCCCAGGTAGGTCCGGGCGTACTTCGGTTCGTCTGCCTCGTCGGGATTGGCCGTGGCCGTGGTCGAAGGACCCGTGGCATCCGGCGGAGGATCGGACAGGGCCAGGCTGCAGGGGATGAGAATCAGGGCGAAGATGATACCGAGCCAGATGAAGACTTCCGGCAAGGCGCCCGCGGTCCGCACGATGAGGAAGGGCGCCAGGCCCTTGCTGAGCAGAAAAGCCCCGACCCCGAACCCCATGACCACGATCCCGGTAGCCAGTCCCTTGCGGTCCGGGAACCACTTGGCGACGGTAGCGACCGGCGTGACGTAACCCAGGCCGATGCCCGCTCCGCCGATCACCCCGTAACCGAGATAGAACAGCGGGATAGAATCGAGCTGCAGCGCAAGGCCCGAGACCAGGTACCCGCACGCAAACATGAAACTGCCGATCAGCGCGAGTTTGCGCGGCCCCATCTTCGGCAGCATGTTTCCGGCCCACGCCGCTGACACGCCGAGGGTGAAAATCGCGATGCTGAAGGCCCAGGCCGTCTCGGTGTGCGTCCAGCCGATCTGGCGCACCAGTATGGTCTGGAAGAAGCTCCAGGCGTAGACCGTTCCAAAGCAGATCTGAAGCGCCGTGCAGAAGAGCGCGATGGCGCTTCGGGGAATGCGCATCGCCTATCCTCCTCTTACCGGGCGTTTCCCGGTGGCGCGCTGGGCGCACCGGATCCGGTCGCACCGGAACCGGGCGGTTGATCAGAGATGTGGCGGAAGAGGCGGGCCAGGTCGCCTACTTCGTCATCGCGTCCGAGGAGGTCGTCGGCCGTGGATTCCGTTTCCTTGTCGCCCGCGATGTTGACGGCGTACGCGAGCAATTCTGCGAGGGGCTTGGCGGCGAGATTGACCAGCCAGATCGACGCGAGGACGCCCACGACCAGGAAAATGCAGATGAGAATGACCTGCTGGCCGATGGCGCGTTGGATCTTAAGGGCTACCTCGTCCTGGTCCATGCCGACGTGCACTGTGCCCGCGACGCCCGCCAGGATGGGGCTGCCGACCTCCAGGAAATCGCCCAGGCCTGGGATGCTTCGCTCTACGGGCTCCAAATTTGCGTGATCGCTCGCGAGTATCTGCTCAGGTATGCCCGGTACGAAGGTATGGGCGAGATACTCGCCGTCCTCGCTGGTGATGTAAATGTACCGGATGCCCTGGATCTCGACGAACTGATCGATCATCGACTGCAGCGTGGCCAGGTTCCGATTGAGCAGGATGTCGACGCTGGAGTCGGCGATGCTCTTGGCGATATTCTGGCTGTTGGTCTCGTACTCCGTCCTCAACTGAGTATCTACAGTGTATATACACAGGGCGGACGTGCAGAGGACGATGACGCCGAAGAGCAGGAAGATCCCGAAACGGGTGCGCTGGAAGAGCTTCTGTACTTTCATGCTAGGATAGCCAGCCTTGCCAGTCTTCCAGGGTCACGAACCGGCCCTCCTGGACGATGGTATAGTAGACGGTCTGCAGCCCCTGCCGGCGGTCCGGTCCGAAGGAGACCCGCTCGCCGATCCCGAGATCGTAGTTGTCGACCGAGAACACCGCTTCCTCCAGCCCGTCGCGGTCGGGACTTCCTCCCAGGCGCCGCAGGATCTCGGTCATCAGCTTGGCGTCCAGAAAACCCTCGAGGCTCACGAAACTCTGTGGAAAGGGGCTGTAAGACTCCTGAACGAGTTCTTCCGGAACCGCCGGATCGTAGCGTTCCATCAGTTCGCGGTACTCCCGCACCGCCGGAATGGACGTGTCCTCGTAGCTCGGAACCACCTGGGAGTTGACGAGATAACGGGAGTAGGTCTCCACGTCCTCCCCAAGGTCGCTGAGCAACTGGAGCATGTTTTCGCTGCCCACGAACGAAAGGTTGGCAATGGGTACGCGAAGATCGCGGTCGACCGCGTCGCGGGCAAAGGCCGCACAGGCCGCGTACGACCCGATGCAGATGACGGCATCCGGGGAATTGGACTTGAGGATCTCCACCTGCTCCCGCATGCTGCCGGTGAAACGCGAGCCCCGGCGGTAGGTCGCCTCGCCCGCGAGCCGCTCGCCGTGCCGGTCCAGCGCCGCCCTCACCCCGGCCCATCCGCTTCTTCCATAGGCGTCGGCCTGGTAGAAAACGCCGATTTTCCTCTTGCCCGCGGCGAGGAAGTTGTTGACGAGCCCGGCCGTCTCCTGCCGGTAGGACGCCCGAAGGTTGAAGGCGAAATCACCGTACGGCGGCTCCCGCTGGGGCTGGGCGCCGGTGAAGGGGAAGAACAGGTAGACCTGCTCGTCCTGGAACTTCTTGAGCAGAGGCAGCACGCGCGTTACGGTCGGCGTGCCCACGTACCCGAAGAGCAGAAACACATTGTCCTCGAGCATGAGCTTCATGGTGTTCCGGACGCATGGATCCGGCTGGTAACCGTCGTCGTAAAGCTTCAGGGTGATCTTGCGTCCGGCCACGCCGCCGTTGTCGTTTACGTGATTGAAATAGGCCATGGCGCCGCGGTACAGCTCGCTGCCGAGACCCCTGGAAGGACCGGAGAACGCGGCCGACATGCCTAGGATGATCTCATCATCCGTCGCGCCTTCGAACCCGGTTTCCATTTCCTGTGCTGAGACCATGTTCAAACCTCCCAAAATGGAACCGGCGTCCTTCCGGCCAGCCTGGCCTGCCTGGCCCGGCCGGCCCGCCCAGCCCGCGCAGGAAACCGCAAGCAGTCCCGCCAGGCCGCGGCGCAACATGGTCCTCCGCGTTAACAACGGCGCAGGCGACCCGGACCGATCCCCTGATTGACCTTTACCGTCACGCCCACTCATACGCTTCCTCGTCATCAAATGAGCCGTGAAGATACCTGTTCGTGCATCTCACGGCCGTCCGGCAACCGAATCCGGGCCAGGACTTTGACTATACCGGGAATCGCAGTACGAAGTTCTGGTTTAGGAAATGTACTAATTGTTTCCGTCTTGGAAACTGTTGTAATGATTCAAAATGATAAGACCGGGACTACCCCGTTGCAAGGTATTTTTGTGATCCTGAGCAACACCCCAGGGCGCTTTAAACAACGCCCCGGGGCACCCTGGCCACTTCAAACATCGGGTAACGGATTGCCGTCTAACAGACTGCCGTCTAACAGGCTGCCGTCTCCCAGAGACGATCCTACCTCCGCATTAGTCTGGGATCGAACTCGTACTCGCTGTACGGTTCCGGCAGGCCGTTGTTCGCCACCTCTTCCATCACGTCGCAGAAGTAATCCAGTTCGGACAGCGTGGTATACAGATTCGGCGTGATACGAACCCACGTTCGACCGGAGTCCTCCCGGTCGTACCGGCCCCGGGATGTCCGTATGTGATGTTCATCCCAAAGGTAGTCCCGTATACCGGTCGGATCGGCCCCTTCGATCCCGACCCCCGCAATACAGCAACTCATTTCGGGGGCCGTTGACGTATAAAGCCTTATCCCGGGATGCTTCCGAAGCCGTTCCGCCCAGTAATCCTTCAGGTAACGAAGCCGTTCTTCCTTGCGCTTCGGTCCGATGGCGTTGTGAAATGCGACGGCCTCGCCGATGGCGAGGAACGGCGGCTGGGGTTGGGTACCGACGGATTCGTATTTTTGCATGCTCGACAGGGGGTTGTATCTGAGACTCATGGCCGGGCCGTACAGCGGCTCGATCTTCTCGACGTGCTCGCGCTTCATGTACAGCAAGCCGGTCCCTTTCGGCGCGCTGAGCCACTTGTGCAGGCTTGTTCCGTAGTAATCGCAGTCCAGGTCCGAGACCTTGAAGTCCAGATGGGCGACGGCATGGGCGCCGTCCACGACGACTTCGATTCCGTGCCGATGAGCCAGGTCGCAGATTTCCCGGATCGGAAACACCTGGCCGGTGGTGTACGTGATGTGGGACACCAGGATCACGCGGGTCTTCGATGTAATGCCCTCTTCAATGACCTTCACCAACTCATCCATGGATCTTGCGGGAAAGGGTACCGGCACTTCGACCAGCTTGATCCCTTCCTTCTGCTCCCGATTCCGCACGACACGCACCAGGGAAGGATAATCATGGGTCGTAGTGAGGACTTCGTCGCCCGGGTTCAGCGGAATTCCGTACAGGACCGTCTTGAGCGCTTCGGTGGTGTTGCGTACGAAGGCGATTTCATCGGGGCTGCTCCCGACCAGCCGCGCAACGGACTTCTTCACGGTTCCCTCGCGGCGTTCCCTGGCCTTTTCCACGAACACCCCGTACGGGCTCTGTTCCTGTTCCCATATGTATCGAATGAACGCTTCGGTGACGACGCGTGGCGTAGGACAGGCATAGCCGTTATCCATGTTGATCAGGCTGCGGTTCACGGTATACGCCTGCTTCACTTCACGCCAGAGCGCTTCGTCGCGGGCGGCCTCCTGGGGCGTCAGTCCCGAGACTTCATTCACCGCCGCCTCGACACCCCGGAAGGAATCGGGGCCGAGAAACGTCGCCAACCCGGCCGTCACGCCGGCGGTTTTCAGGAAATGACGCCGTTCCATGACATTCTGACGTTTCGTGGGACGGTCGTTTGCATCGTTCTCCGATCTCATGACTAAACTCCTTTTTCGTTGAGATTGCCGGCATCCTCAATCCGGCATCCTGGTTTGCGAGCGGTGCTTATTTCAATAAATGCATCCTTGACTGGGCAATTAACAGTTTTACACTTTGAATACCCAGGACATTCAAGACGTAACGCGGCAACCTGTAGTTTCGATCGGGAGAGTGATCATGGACCCGCGCCTGCGGCAGAGCATGAACGAGTATTACAACGAACGGGCGGCCGAGTTCGACGAAATCTACACGCTGGGCAGGCCGCCCGGTACGGTTACGGATCCGGAGCTGTACAAAGAAGAGGCCCGGTCCCTGGGACATCTCGTTCGGGAACACTGTCGCGGCAGCGTCCTGGATATCCCCTGCGGCACGGGATACTGGCTACAGTTTTACGCTGCCAACTGTTCGGCGATCACGCTCGTGGACCAGTCGGAGAATATGCTCGGGGAGGGAAGGGAGAAGACGCGCGCCCATGGCGTCGAGCCGATCACCAGGTTCGTGAAGACCGACGCCCTCGAGGTGTCGCTGGAAGATCGGTCCTACGATGCCGTACTGGTGGGGTTCTTCCTCAGCCACGTCACGGACAGCCAGATAGACCTGTTTCTCCAAAGGCTGCGAAACGCACTGAAACCCGGCGGACGCGTTGTCATCCTGGACTCCAACTGGACGCGGTTCCGCGGATCCCGTTCCAAGGAAGGCACCACGGTACGCACGCTGAATGACGGGCGGCAATACGAGATCTACAAGCGGTACTTCGAAGGAGCAGATTTCGTACGGATGTCAGATGCCTGCGAAATGGACTTCACCGTGCAATACGAGGGAAAGGTTTACCTCGCCGTTACGGGAACGGTGCGTGAATGAGCGAGAAAACGCGCGACCGGGAACCAGTGCCGGATTCGCACGACCTGGAACCGGAGAACCTGCACCGGGCGACCGTCGAGTACTACAACCTGCGCCAGGTCCACGGCGACATGCCGCACAGGATACCTCGCGGACCCGCGCCTGATCTGCCCGCCGAACAGGCCAAGATGGTCCGGGAATCGCAGGAGGCCATGCGCGGCCGGAGGGTGCTCGAGGTTGCGAGCGGCCCGGGATCGGCGACCCGGGAAATTGCGATGACCGCGGAGTCAGTAACGGGAGTGGAGATCGCTCCCAATATGCTGCGTATCGCCAAGGAAAACGACAACCCGCCCAACGTCAGCTATCTGGCCGGCGACGCCTTCGACCTTGGATCCATCGCGCCGGACAAGCGTTTTGACGGTGGTTTCGCGGCGGGGTTTCTGCACACCTGTCCTTCTTCGAGATACACGGAATTTCTGCATGGCTTCCACGCACGGCTCGAGAAGAATTCTGTCGTGTTCATGCGGTCGTCCAGGCCGACAAGCCCCGATGCGGTAAGCAGGCTCTTCAGGGTCGAGGGCCACGATGACCAGTTCATGACGCGGCAGTTATCCGATGGATCCGAATACATTATGGTGGAAAACGACCCGACCGAAGAAGACCTGCAGCGCATATTCGAGCCCCTGACCACGAATCTGGACATTCACATCGGAAACTACTGGTGGTGGATCCGGTACGAACTGCCCTGAAGGTGCAGCATGTACGACATCGTGCAACATGGCCACGCCCGTGAACTCCTCGCACGCTCCGGCACCTGCCTGGAAAAACGCGAGAGCGAGAACAACCTGCCCTACGGACTCGCGCACACGCTGGCCAGGGATCCCCGGTATTACGGCGACGAGCCTCTACTGCTTCTGAGCATCGAGGAAAGCGGAAGTCCGGTCGGCGTGGCGATCCGGACGCCGCCGCTCAGGATCGTTCTGAGCAGGTTCGACCTGGATATCGAAGCGGCCATGGACCGGCTCGTTGGATTCCTGCGCGATAATGGCGTGCAGTTTCCGGGCATCGTCGGACCCGAGTCGGAAGCGCGGTGTTTTGCGGACGCCTGGGTGAAGGCCAACCCGGGTCTCGCCGCGGCGATTGCCACGCGACTTCGGGTATTCGAGGCTCGCAGCGTCGTCGATGTGCCCCTCGCGCCGGGCAGCCTGCGCCTGGCCGAGACGGGAGATCTTGCGCTGATGGCGAAGTGGATCGAGGCGTTCTCACGGGAGGAGGCGGTCGGGGATGCATCCGTTTCTGCTGAGGCGATAGAAAAAGCGAAGAAGTATATCGGTGAAGAGAGTATGTACATCTGGGACCACGACGGACCGGTTTCGATCGCCAAAGAGTCCAGGGCCATGAAGACCGGCACGAACGTGGGTTTGGTGTACACACCACCGGAATTCCGCGGACGGGGATACGCGACTTCGTGCGTTCACCAGTTGACGAAGAAACTGCTTGCGGGCGGTTATAGATTCTGTAGCCTGTATACCGACCTTGCCAATCCCACATCCAACCACATCTACCCGAAAATCGGTTACGTGCCCCTGGGCGATACGCTCATATTCGATTTCGAATGCGCGGCAGGACTTGCCGATTAGTGCCTGGTTATCCGTCGAATGGTCCGGACATCCCCATGATGATCCGGCTGCGCCTTGTCATGCCGGGATAATGAGCCATGCCGAAATAAGGAGTACAGGTTATGGACCGCAAACTGACCGAGCAGCAGCTCGCTTTCTTTGATACCTTCGGATACCTGGGTTTTCCGGGTCTACTTGCCGATCGTATCGACGAGATCATCAACGCCTACGAGGAGGTCTGGGCAGAACGCGGAGGCGGGCACCACGGACGGCCTCATGACGGCAAGGAACGCTCCTGCATCGTACCGTTCATCGACCAGCACGAACGCCTTTCCTCGTTGTTGGACGACGAACGAATCCGTGGAATCGCGGTCAGTCTGCTGGGCGACGATTTCAACTATATGGGCAGCGACGGCAACTACTACGCCGGCGATACGAGGTGGCACTCGGACGGATGGCATCCCGAAATCCTGCATATCAAAATCGCTTTTTACCTGGATACGTTAACGCGGGACACCGGCTGCCTGCGCGTCATTCCCGGCAGCCACAGGCGGGATGACGTCTACGCGGACGCACTGCAGGAGCACGTGGGAGAGAGTTCGTCTCTGTGGGATACGGATCCGCGGGACGTGCCGGCGGTGGCGCTGGAGACCTGGCCGGGCGACATCGTCTGTTTCAACCACAATACCAAGCACGCCTCGTTCGGCGGCGGGACGCACCGACGGATGTTCACCATGAACCTGTGCCAGCGCTATCCCGAGCGTCTCATCCCGGAACTGCGCGATTACATCAGCGGCGCTTCCCGATTCTGGCTGGACGAAGCGTACGGCCCGGCGATGCTTCGAACCGCTTCTCCCGACCGCATGCGTCACCTCGAGCAGGTCATGGCCAATGACGATCATCTGCCGGAATTAAGCCGCCAGGCCCGGGAAACCATGAGCGAACCGTCGCGGGGCTGATCCCCTAGGTCATCTTCCACTTCGTATTGGGTACATCCCCGTGCTGTACGCGCCGCGCCAGTATGGGTGTTCCGCGCAACTCCCGGATCAGTTCGATCACGCCGTTGATGGCGGCCTCCAGGAACTGCTCACCCTTCTCTTTCGTCGCCTTGGTGGCGTCCCCCATGACCCCGCTGGGTGAAACCGAGCTCCAGTAGGGCACCAGGCGGGCGTCGGATCCGTCGGGATGCCCGCCGGCCAGGAGGTCCGTCTTGAAACTGTCGGGCAGCGGGCTCCGGTTGTCCACGGCCTTGTCCATCTCGACCAGGTCCGGCTTCAGGGCGAGGTAGAGCGACGTCTCGTATTCCCCGCCGTGGGACGTCCCGCCGTAGTCCGAATCACGGAGCGCATTACCCGTCTCCCTCGCCAGCCTCAGTCCCCAGTGGTTTGCACTGGCGCACAGGACACGTCCTTCGAAATCGATCACGGACAGGCGGGCGGCCAGGTCGAGGGGCGAGGTGTTGCTCCCGTGGCCGTTGATGATCAGGATGCGCTTGAAACCGTGATAGGCCAGACTGCAGCACACGTCCCGGACGTAGTTGATGAAAGTGTCCCACCGGATGGTGATCGTCCCGTGGAAATCCATGTGATGGGGGCTGTAGCCGTGGGTCACCGGCGGGGCGAGGACGACCTCTTCTGGGATGCGGGCCGCGGCGCGCCGGCAGATCTCCGTCGCCAGGACCACGTCGACGTCTACCGGCAGATGGGGTCCGTGGTCCTCGTAGGTCGCCACCGGCAGGAGGGCGACCCGGTCCTGGGCCGCGGCGTCTCTGACCTCGTTCCAGATCATCTCCGCGTAGTCATACTTGACCGATGCCATCAAGGCCTCCTTTCGTTTCGTTCGCCCATCATTCTTTACTTAAATTAACTCCAGTTTACGCAACGATTTGCGGTACAGCGCCAACGTCTCTTCGTATTGGGCGTGTCGGCCCTCGGCGATGATCTGTCTCCCCGCGACGACGACGGATTTCACCGCCCGCGGCGTGGCGCCGAAGAGGATCGCGTCAGGAGCGAGATCCGGGTCGATGGCGGCGATGGACGGATCGTCGGGATCCAGGTGGACTCGATCCTCCTGCCAATGTGCTTCCAATCCACTGGCTGCGTAGCCCTGTCTCGTGGACGCGTCCAGCAGCACCGGCGCTTCCGTCGCGGCGTGTCGTATCTCCAGGCGTGACCGTTCGTCCAGTTCCACGGCCCTGATTTCTTCGAAGGCGTTCTCGCAGGCGTGACTGTCCACGCCGACGCAGAGCCGCGCGCCGGCGTCAAGCAGTCCGGACGTGGGCGGGAGTCCGTCGCCGAGATCTCTTTCCGTGGTACGGCATATGCACACGAAAGCGTGGTTTTCGCCCAGTGCGGAGACTTCCGCGTCCTCCAGGTGCGTGGCGTGCACGGCCACGAAGCGCGGGGACAGCACACCTTCATTGGAAAGCAACGAAACGGGCGTCGTCCCGTGCTCCGCCCTGCATTCCTCCAGCTCGCCGCGTTGTTCGCTGACGTGCATGTGGAAAGGGAGCGCGTATTCATCCGCGTACGCCGCCAGCGTCCGGATATCGGAGATCGGCACCGCCCGGACACTATGGGCGGCCGCGGCCACGGTTACGTGTGGATCGTCTCCGTAACGCGACCTCAGGTCATCCAGGTCCTGGAGTACGTGATCGATCGACGGGTCGATGAATCGTTCCTGCGCGGGCACCGCGGACTGCCGGAAACCGGCCCGAAGGTAGGCCGTTCGGATCACGCAGATGCGGATACCGACATCCCGGGCCGCGCGAACCACGGCGCCCGCCAGTTCGGTGCGATCCGCATAGGGCCGCCCGCCGGGACCGTGATGCACGTAATGGAACTCGCCCACGGCCGTGACGCCGGACATCCCCAGCTCGGTATAGGCGAAACGCGAAATCGCGTACAGGTCGTCCGGTCCGATCCCCTGGACCAGCCGGTACATTTCGTCCCGCCAGCCCCGGAAGGTGCCGGCCCGCGTCGTGCGCCGCTGGGTCCGCCCGCGGAGGGCGCGCTGGAAGGCGTGGGAGTGGGCCGAAGCCAGGCCGGGCATGATCCAGCGGCCGGCTTCGAATCGAATCGCAGGCGCATCGTTCCCTGGGTTCATAGGCTCATTACTCGCCCCCGCTTGATCACGGTTTGCACCGGATTTCCACCGAAAAAATAGGGGATATGCCGATAATCTCCCGCCTTCAATACGAGTATATCGGCCCGTTTGTCGACTTCGATAGAACCCGCCTCCTCGCCCTCCCCGATCGCGTGGGCCGCGTTGATGGTGGACGCGTTCAACGCTTCCGCGGGGGTGAGCCGCTGGTACCTGCAGGCGATGGCCATGACCGCGGGCATGGATGGACAGGGCGCGGAACCAGGGTTCAGGTCGGTGGCGAGAGCCACGGCGGCGCCTGCGTCCATCATCGCCCGGGCGTCGGCATAGTCCGCCATGCCCAGGTTGAAGTTGACGGCCGGAAGCGGTACTGCGATGGTGCCGGATTCGCCGAGTGCCTCTATTTCGGCGCGGTCCGTCACGTCGAGATGGTCCACCGAAGCGGCGCCGAGTTCAAGGGCCATGGAAACGCCACCGTAACTATTGAACTGGTCCACGTGTATCTTCGTCTTGAAACCGGCTTCGATCCCGGCTACCAGCACGCCACGAGACTGGTCGAGATCGAAGGCGTGATCTTCGCAGAACACGTCGACGTACATGGGAACGCCGCGCGCCGCGAACCGGGACGATGCATACCAGGCCGCGGCTTTTGGCAGGATCTCGTCGATGACGCACCGCGTGTACGCTTCGGCATTCCCTTCGAATTCGGCAGGCACGGCGTGGGCGCCCAGGAACGTGGGTACGATATCGCAGGGATGGTCGCGGTCGAGCCCTTCGATGACCTGGAGCATCTTCAGTTCGTCGGACGCACTCAGGCCATAACCGGTCTTGATCTCCGCGGTTGTGGTGCCCAGCGCCAGCATTTCGTCGAGCCGGGCTGCGGCGGAGCGCGCGAGTTCGTCCACGGATGCCGCCCGCGTATGCCGGACGGTACTGACGATACCCCCACCCGCCGCCATGATTTCCAGGTACGAAGCGCCCTTGATCCGCAGTTCGAATTCCGCCGCCCGGTCTCCACCGAAGACCGTATGGGTATGGGCGTCCACGAAACCGGGACAAACGGCCCGGCCCGTGCAGTCGATCACACGTTCGGCCGTAAATGTCCCGTCCAGTTGCGTGGCTGGGGCGGCCGCCACGATCCGACCGTCTTTGACCGCCACGGCGCCGCACTCGATCACGCCGGCGTCCGCCATGGCCGTCCCGCGCTTCGGTCCGTGCGATGCGCAGGTCACGACCTGTTCCGCGTTGTGGAGGTACAGATCGACGGATTCCATGTTTCCCATCTTACGAAACGGCGGCGATCATCGAACCGGATTCTACGGTCTTGCCGGGACGCGTTCGACCCGTGGTGGTAATAGGATCAGTCCAGCGTTGGCCCGGGGACTTCCACCTTCTCTCCGACCGCGGCGACCACGTCGCCCTTAGCGACGAGTTCTCGTATGGATTCAAATAGCGGAGAAAGCGGGACGTCGCGGTCGAGGAAGGGGACATGCCGGCGAATCAACCGGTATGCCAGGCCGGTACCGGCGCCCAGCGCTTCCGGGGTGATTCCGGGTTCCCTGCATCTGAAATCGATGGCCTGGGCCGCGGCGATCAACTCGATGGCGACGATGGTCTCTACGTTCTCCACCACCTGAAGCGTGTGGTGCACCGACGCCGCGCCCATGCTCACGTGGTCTTCCGTGTTGGCGCCGCTCGGAATGGAGTCGGCGCTGGCCGGGTGGGCCAGCACCTTGTTCTCCGACGCCAGGGCCGCCGCCGTGTATTGGGCGAGCATCAGGCCGCTTTCCAGTCCGCCGTGGTCCGTGAGGAACATGGGCAAAATGCCTTCGTTGGAATCGGCGTCCACGAGCCGGGCCGAACGCCGCTCGCTCATGTTGCCCATGTCCGCGAGCGCCAGCTTCATGCTGTCCATGGCGACGGCAATGGGTTCGCCGTGGAAATTGCCCGCGCTGATGACTTCCGCGTCGTCGGGATCGTCACCGGCGAAGACCAGCGGATTGTCGTTCGCGGCGTTCAGTTCGATGCCCACGACCCATCGGGCGTAATCGATCGTGTCCCTGACCGTGCCGTGTACCTGGGGGACGCAGCGCAGCGTATAGGGATCCTGGACGTTGCCCGGATTGTCGGAACGCAGCAGCCGGCTGCCGTGCAGGATGTCCCGCAGGTATCCCGCGCAGGCGATCTGCCGGGGGTGGGGCCGTATGGCGTGCACCCGCGCGTCGTAGGCGCGGTCGGTGCCTGACAGCGCTTCCAGGGTCATGGCGGCGGCGATGTCCGCCGTGAGGGCCAGGTAAGTCGCCCGGTGGACCAGCAGGGCCCCGAGGCCGGCCATGAGCGTGGTGCCGTTCGTAAGGGCCAGACCTTCCTTGGCGCCCAGGATTACGGGCCGGAGGCCTGCTTCTTGCAGCGCGGACGCGCCGTCGAGACGACGGGACCGGTACATGGCCTCGCCTTCGCCGATAAGCACCAGGGACATGTGGGCCAGGGTCGCCAGGTCGCCGCTCGCGCCGAGGGATCCACGTCCGGGTATGCAGGGATGCACGCCCGCGTTCAGCATATCCACCATCAGTTGCACGACTTCGGTCCGGATGCCTGAATAGCCCATGGCGAGCGTATTGGCCCGGATAACCAGCATGGCCCGCACGGTCTCCTCGTCCAGTTCCGGACCGGTCCCGGCCGCGTGGCTCCGGATCAGGTTCAACTGCAGTTCGGCGACCTGGCCGGCCGAGATCAGCTTGTCCTTGAACCGGCCGAACCCCGTGGTGATGCCGTAGGCGATCCGCCCTTCCGAGACCAGGCGGTCCACGACCTCCCGGGACCGTTCCATGCGGGGAATAGCATCGGGGTGTACGGCAACCGAACGGCCCCGTGAGACGGCGACCACGTCGTCTATGGTGAGATCGTGGCCGGTGAGGGCCAGGGAGTTCCGGGAATCAGCCATATCCGACCACCGCTTCCGGTATTCATTCCATCATGGGGATCTCGACGCCGCGGGACTGTGCCACGGCCAGGGCTTCTTCGTAGCCGGCGTCGACGTGCCGGGCCACGCCCATCCCCGGGTCGTTGGTGAGCACGCGCTCCAGGCGCGCGGCCGCCTCGGGCGTGCCGTCGGCGACGATGACCTGTCCGGCGTGCAGGCTGTATCCGATGCCCACGCCGCCGCCATGGTGGTAGCTCACCCAGGTGGCGCCGCTCGCCGTGTTGATCAACGCGTTCAGTACGGGCCAGTCCGCGATGGCGTCCGAACCGTCCTTCATGGCCTCGGTCTCGCGGTTAGGGCTGGCGACGGAGCCGCTGTCCAGGTGGTCGCGGCCGATAACGATGGGCGCGCTGATCTCGCCGGAAGCGACCAGTTCATTGAATTTCAGTCCCGCCCGGGCCCTTTCGCCGTATCCCAGCCAGCAGATACGGGCCGGAAGCCCCTGGAATTCCACGTGACGCCGGGCCATGGTGATCCAGCGGAACAGGTGATCGTCCTCCGGAAACAGCTCGAGGATGGCCTGGTCCGTCCGGTAGATGTCCTCGGGATCTCCCGAAAGGGCGACCCAGCGGAAGGGGCCCTTGCCTTCGCAGAACAGGGGTCGGATGTAGGCCGGGACGAAGCCGGGATAGTCGAAGGCCTGCTCCACCCCGTTGTCATAGGCCCGCTGCCGCAGGTTGTTGCCGTAGTCGAAGACCACGGCCCCCTTCCGCTGCCACGCGAGCATGGCCTGGACGTGGACGGTCATTGAAGCGATGGAACGCTCCTGGTAGGCGTCCGGATCGCGCTCGCGCAACCGGCGCGCTGCTGCAGGGGACAGCCCGGCGGGGATGTACCCGTAGAGCGGGTCGTGGGCCGCGGTCTGGTCCGTGACCACGTCGGGTACGATCCCCCGGTCAATCAGTTCGGGAAGCACCTCGGCGGCGTTTCCGATCAGGGCGATCGACCGGGATTCGCCCGCGTCCAGCGCCTCGTCCACCCAGCTCAACGCGAGGTCGAGGTTCTCCGCCACGGTGTCCACCTGGCGAAGCTCCAGGCGCCGGCGCGCGCGCCATGGATCCACTTCCACCAGAAGTCCCACGCCGCCGTTCATGGTGATGGCCAGCGCCTGGGCACCACCCATCTCGCCCAGCCCGGCCGTAACCACGAGCTTTCCCGACAGGCTGCCCCAACCGTGTTTGCGCGCGAGCGCGCTGAAGGTCTCGTAGGTACCCTGAAGGATGCCCTGCGTACCGATGTAGATCCAGCTGCCGGCCGTCATCTGGCCGTACATCGTCAGGCCCTCGCGCTCCCAGGCGTCGAAGTTCTCCTGCGTCGCCCAGGCCGGCACCATGTTCGAGTTGGCGATCAGGACGCGCGGCGCGTCCTCGTGGGTGCGAAACACCGCCACCGGCTTGCCCGACTGCACCATGAGGGTCTCGTCGGGTTCCAGGTTCCGCAAGGTGTTCAGGATGGCTTCAAGGGCTTCCCGGTTCCGGGCGGCCTTGCCCCTTCCGCCGTATACGACGAGGTTTTCCGGATCGAAGGCGACCTGGGGGTCCAGGTTGTTCTGGATCATGCGGTAGGCCGCTTCGATGAGCCAGTTTCTGCAGTGCAGTTCGGTTCCCGTCGGTGCTTTCACGATCTTGTCCAATAGGCGGATTACGCCTGCGACTCCCGGTTCTTCCACTTTTCGTAGGAGAAATCGGGGCTGTTGATCATGTCGAAGTGGGACCGTTCCCAGGTCCTGATCTCATTCGCTTTTCTAAGGGTGTCTTCCGCGATTTCGAGCGGGATCTTCACCACGCCGTCCACGTCGGCGAGCAGCAGGTCGCCGGTCTGCACGAGCAACTGTCCGGCCACCAGAGGACGGCCGACGGCCCGCACGTTGAAGGGGCCATGGCCGGATACCGTGCCGAGGCCCCATATGGGCAGGCCCGCCGCCCGGATGCCCTCGAGATCGCGGACGCAGCCTTCGACCACGGCGCCCACTACGCCGAGCTTCCTGTGGATATGCGCCATGCCGTCTCCGAAGAGGGCCGCGCGCTTCGGACGGGTGTCGACATCCTTCATCACCGCGATCATGGGACCCGGCGTCTCGTTCAGCACGTCGTAGTAGTCGGGCCAGCTCATATTGGCCGGCGTGGCGTCCAGCGGGGTGACCTCTGAAGTCACGGCGTACCCGATCACGGCGCCGAATTCAGGCGTCAGGTACTGAATCTCCGGTCCGGTGTAATCGTCATTCGAAACGCCCTGCACTTTCTCCACGGCGTTGTAAACCGTGGCCGAGTCGAATTCGGCCAGACCGTTCAATACGGCATCGTCTACACGGGTCATCCCAGTAGCTCCTTTAAATTGAAGAAATGCAACAATCGGACGTATAAAGACGTCACAGAAGGAAGGGGTTGTTGAACCGTAGGCCCCACGGGCTAAAATCGACCGGGAAGAGCCAGAAATCAAGGGAAATACACCGCCGGTCCACCGTCTCCCGGGGCCGGTCGCGGCATACGTGTCGACTTTCCCCAGGTCCGTTACCCAGGCATCGCCGGGTCGATGCAAATACGTTGACAGCAACGCTGATTCTTCTCATTTTTGGCATGTACGGCCTGCTTCTACGGCATGTCAGAACAAGAATCGTTTACAGGAGGTATTTATGCTTCGCATTACCCGTATGATCGGCGGCCTGGCCCTTGCCATGGCCTTGACTTCCCTGGGCGGGATCGCCGATGCCCAAACGACCATGCCCTCGGGCGGAGAAGAAATGGACCCCGGACGGGGCATGTTGGAAGTCACGCTGTCGGGCGGCAAGGTGTCTATCGAATACGGCCGTCCCGAAATGAAGGGCAGGGATATGCTCGCCATGGCGCCGGCGGGATTCGTCTGGCGTTTCGGCAGCAACAAATCCACGACCTTCACGACGGAAGGCGATCTAATGTTCGGTGACCAGACCCTGGCCGCGGGTTCCTACAGCGCCTGGATCAAGCACGTGGACGGCGATTCGTGGTCGCTCATCTTCAACAGTGAAGTGGGGATCTGGGGCGCGCCGGGCGCCAGCCGGGAGAACGACGTGCTGGAAGTGCCGTTTATGTACAGCGTGGAAAACGAGATGATCGAACGGCTCACCGTGAGATTCCTGGAATTCGAAGGCCAGCATCACCTCGCAGTTGGGTGGGGTACTCACCGTCTGCTTGTCGGTTTCGCCGCCAAGTAAGCACGCTGTAACTTCAAGACAGTCTCAAAGGGGCAGGAGAGCGATTCTCCTGTCCCTTTTTCATTTCCGCGGGCTTACCAGCTCTGCGGGTCCAGACCGACTCTGATCCCGGCTTCCTCTATCTGCTGCCAGGTGGTGTCGTCGATGCTGATGCCATCCTGCCGGCGCTTCGCCGCCAGGCGGAACTCCGGTTCGCCCGGTATGAGGATCTCGTCGAATCCCGGCGCCGTCCGGCTGGCTTTCACGTGGCGGATCAGCCCTTCGACTTCCTCGTAGTACCAGTCCAGGTCCGTAAAGAACGAAATGTCGTAGACGGTGAAGAGCACGCCGTTACTCGATACGGTCTGCTCGCCCTGTGCGCATCCCTGGCCGCTCAGCGTACCGCCCAGGATTTCCACGAGCAGGCCGAGGCTGTACCCTTTGTGGGCGACGATGCCGCCCATGGGCAGGATCGCGCCGTTGGGAGGCGGCCCCTTTATCACCGTAGGGTCCGTTGTAGGATTCCCTTCGTGGTCGATCAGCCAGCCTTCGGGAACCCGCACGCCCTTGTTCGCGGCTACGCGCACCTTGCCCTCCGCGACGACGGAAGTGGTCAGGTCCACCATGACGGGATCGTCGTGCAGGCGAGGCGCGGAAAAAGCGATGGGGTTGGTGCTGATGCGCCCATCGATGCCGCCGAAGGGCGGGATCTGGCGACCGAACCGGCCCGCGTTGACGAAAGCCGATCCGATCAGGCCCTCCCGGGCGGCCATAAGCGGATAAGCGCCCACGCGCCCCACGTGACTGGTGCGCCTGAGGGAAACCGTGGCCGTGCCGTGTTCACGCGCCTTCTTCATGGCCAGTTGCATGGCGACGGTACCGCCCACCTGGCCGAGCGCGCCGCCGTTGTCCACAACGGCCGTGCACGGGCTCTCCCTCAGGATCCGCACGTCCGCCCGGGCCTTGAACCGGCCCTCGTCCTTGATGGCCTTGACGTATTCCGGGATCCGGATGGCGCCGTGGGAGTCATGGCCGAAGAGATTGGAATCCACGAGGTGGTCCACGACGCTGCGTGCGTCGTCCGCAGTACAGCCGGCCGCCTCCATCACTTCGCAGCCTATTCGATGCAGTTTCTCGGGGGTAATTACGGGCATTATCTTCCTTTCAGTGTCTTATCCGCGTGCTGTGTCCTGAACTTCTCCAGTTTCTTCTTCAGTCCCGGACGCTCGAGCACCGCCCGGTTGACCACGTAGGGAGGCTCTTCTCCCCTGGAGACGGCCAGGGCCGCCTTCATGCAGTCGTGTCCGATATCGCGGAACAGTTCATGGGTCCAGCACGAAGCGTGAGGCGCAAGGATGACGTTCGGCAGGGACAGCAGGGGATCGTCGGCGTCTGGCGGTTCCTGCTCGAAGACGTCAATGGCCGCGCCCGCTATCCAGCCTTCCTGCAACGCCTGCTCCAGCGCCTTCTGGTCTACGATGGCGCCGCGCGCCGTGTTGACCAGGTAGGCGTCCTCCCGCATCATGCGCAGCTCCCGCGAACCGATCAGGTACCGGGTCTGAGCGTTCAACGGACAGTGGATGGTGACGAACGTGCTGCGGCGGAGCAGGGTCTCCCGGTCCACCAGCGTAACGCCCAGTTGTGCGGCCTCTTCCGCGGACACTGCGGGATCGGAGACCAGGATCTCGGACGGCTCGAAGGGCGCCAGCATACGCACCACCTCGCGGCCGATCATGCCCATGCCGATCAGGCCGACCACGCGGCCCCGGATCTCGCAACCCATGTGATCAAAACGGATGTCCCAGTCGTCATTCCGTACGATGGCGTCCTTGATCGTCACCCGGTGGCAGAGACCGAGCATCAGGGCCATCGTGGCGCTGGCCACGGGCCTGCGCGTGGCCTCCGGCGTGATGGTCACCATGACGTCCGCCTCCGTCGCGGCGTCCATGTCGATCATGTCGTAACCCACGCCCGTCCGGGCAATAAGCGCCAGGCGCTCGATCCCGGCAAAGGAGTCTTGCGTGTAGGGCTGGCCCATGGAGATCACCGCGTCGAAATCCTCGAGCTGATCCGGGGTCACGGGCCACCGGTCTTCTCTCAGGAAGGCATGGAAGATCCCGGCTTCGTCCAGCAGATCGACGCCGAAATCGTCGAACACGACCCCGCCGTCGGAACCTCGCAGGTCGGCGACCAGGGCTACGCGGAAATCATCGGGCATAAACCGTCCGTTCCCTCTCTACATTCGTCAGAACAAGCTCTGAGGCCTCAGAACAGGATCTGGGACGTGGACTTGGCGATCAGCACCAGGGAGACGGCGGCCATGCCGATCAGGCCCAGGCCGCACCCGTACCCGGCGAGGATCACGGGCGCGTACGCGCGCCACCGTTTTTCTCCGTACCGCCGCCCGAAATAGAACCGGCCCAGCATCGCTCCGATGAACGTGGGCAACGTGTAGTGTATCCAGGCGCCGGTGCCCAGTCCGGCCACCAGGCCGTAGAACAGTAGCGGCGGCGCCTTGAGCAGGCTCAGGACCCCGTACAGGGCCACCGTGAACCCCATTCCGGCGCCGATGTACTCCCACTTGATGAGTTGCCCGATCACATCCGATCCGCCCGGCAGGGTCGATTTGATCCAGATCGTCTCCATCGTCGCCTGCAGCGGCCACATCTTCTCGACGAAGGGATAGGCCGCGGACGGTATGGGCGCCAGTTTCCAGATCAGGGCATAGAAGAGGAAACTGAACACGATGAGCAGCAACAGGCTCAATATATACAGTTTGACCAGGCTTGGAAATCGCGTTCGGGTGAGTTCCAACTGCCGGAAGGTCGCCACGACGCCGCTGTGATCGAAGAGCGGAACCGGGGCGAACCAGATGGCCACGCCCTTGTAGCCCGACAGGTAGAAGGAGCCCTCCCTCGCATAGGGGAAGGACGAACCGTAGGGCGATCCCGTGAGGCCGATCATGCGCGCGCCGATGTAGGAGAAGAAGGGCGTCCACAGGAACCCGAATACCAGGGAGATCCATACCGGGAACGTAGGTTCGAGATAGTAGACCAGGAGGATGAAGCACAGGGTCGAAACCGCCCAGAGCGCGATGGGAATGGGCAGCCTGAAATCGCCCCGGTCCGGCGGCGGCCGGCGGGGTCCCTGGACACCGGATGCGCCGTCCGGGTCTCTCCTCAAGGCGCGGGCGAAGGCGACCAGGCCGATCAGGCCGATGACCAGCGAAGTGCCGATGGAGGAGAAACTCAGCCAGAAATCGATGGTGTTGTTGATGGAGGTGGGGATGGTGCTCATCCCCGGCGCCCAGCTGTGCAGCAGGCCGAAATGGTAGAGGGCAGGATTGGCGATGAAGGTGACGACGAAGGAACTGATGAAGGTACCGACCACGATCCAGAAGGGCAGGACGAAGCCCACCAGGAGCGTGGCCATGTCCGTGCCGATGCCGATGGGCGACGCGGGCAGCACGTCCCGGACCCGCGGCGTGAAGTCCGCGAAGGGAATGGGGAAGACCTCGACGCCCTTGGTCAGCACTACGCCCGATACCGTCGGGACGACCACGTAGAGTATGCCCCAGCCCAGGCCGATCATGGCGCCGACGGTAAACAGGCGCCACCGCCAGGTCTCTTCGCCCGCGGACGATTCCGCCAGCGCGGTGGCGCCGGCCGCCTGTACGGGCGCCAGGGGAAAGGGCAGGCGTTCGGTGTCCGCCGTGATGCGGAAGAGCACGTATCCAAGCGAAATGGCGTTGACCAGGCCGAGGATGGACACGAGGATGGCCAGCAGAATCGGTTCCAGCCACTCCATGGAGAAAAGGGTCCGGGTGATCAGGGAATCGGATCCTCTGGGCGGCGATACCCACTGGGGCAGAAGCTGGGCCAGGCCGTCCGCCTGGGGGGACTGGATCAGATACTGAAACCAGATCATCTTGGCGAAAGGCGCGCCGTGCACCGATGATCCGGCCGCCATGCCGCTGGCGCCCAGGCCCGTCGCTGCCAGACCGGCGGCGAGCCAGTAGAGGATGATGGCTTCCTGGGGCTTCAGCTTGATGAACAGGCGCTTCCCGATCTCGATGAACATGATGATGGTGACCCATTCCGCGGCGCCCGCGAAACTCTTTCCGGTCACCAGTTCCAGGTAGATCGCCCCCGGAAGCATGACCAGCCCGACGAAGAACGCAGCCCAGATGATCCGGCTGCTGAACCCGTCCTCGTAGGGCAGGCTGTCCGGCACGATCTGCCACCGGTCGTCCTGTCCGGAGGGATCGGCTTCCCGGTCGTGCCGTTCCTGGTGTTCACGCCTGGTGGTGTCGCTCATGGTTTACGCTCGGTCATGGCATTTCCGCATTGGTGCGGCGCGTACCGGTTTTCAGCCGCGCCCGTACTCAACCTGGTCCGTCCGGCTAATCCGCCCTGATGTATTTCCCCGCCTTGTCCCAGTCCGGCCGCGTCAGGCCGTTCAGGTCCCAGACCACCTCGCCAGCCCGCACTGTCAGCAGACACCTCAGCCGCCGGTCGCCGCGCATACGCGCAAGACCCGAGTCCACGAAACCGAACTCTCCGTATTCCAGCTCCAGCACGGCGACGTCCGCCTCCGCGCCGATGCTCAGCGTACCGAGTTCGGGGCGCCGTATGGCGCGGGCGGGGTTCCGCGTGGAGCGCATGACCACGTCCTCCAGGGTCATCCCCATGTTCAGGCATTTCGACATGGTCGTGTTCATGCTCGCGTTCGGCATCAGGGCGCTGTACTTGTGGAGGTCCGTGCTGATGGTATCCGGCAGGAACCCCTGCTCGATGGCCGGCACGGCGATGCGGAACCAGAAGCTGCCGCCGCCGTGGCCCAGGTCGAACAGGATGCCCTTGTCCCGCGCCTCCCGGACGTAGTCGTTCACCCGGCCGTGCTCTTCCAGCAGGGGGATGTGCTGCGCGTAGAGGTGCGTATGGATGTCGCCGGGGCTCAGCTTCTTCAGCAGCAGGTCCCGGTAGCTCCGGGTCGGCTTCGGCGCGAAATCGATCATGGCGATGGTGCCGCTTCGCCGGGCCGCCTCGACGGCGCCGTCCACCGCCTCCCAGCCCGGACCGCCGAAATGGGCGGTCTTGGACCCGACGACGTGCTCCGGGTACCTGCTGATCATGTCCGCGCAGGGAACCGGATCCATCTCCGATATGTCCTGCTCCACGGCGCCTTCCATGCCGGCGCCGACGATGTTGATCAGCGCCAGCACGCGGGTAACGGATTCGGCGATGACCGTGTCCTTGAAGTGCTCGAACTTCTTCCAGCCTGCGCCCCCCGTATCCAGCACCGTGGTCACCCCGTTGGGGAGCACGTGGGCGTCGGGGAACACCCACCCCTGGTAGCCGCCGTAGGCGTGCATGTGGATGTCGAGCAGCCCGGGCGTGACGTAATGGCCGTGGACGCGGGCCACCTTCCGGCCGTGTTCCGCCGGGATGTCGTGCTCCACCGCCGCGATCAGGCCGCCGTCGACGGCGACGTCCCGGCTTCCATTGATGCCGTTCTCCGGATCGATGACGTGCCCGCCCTTGATGATCAGGTCGTACATCTCCGCTCCTCTTTCATGGTTACAGGGCCGTTTCACGATCGAAAGCCCTAATGTCCCGGTACCGCGCCTTAATCGGCTCGGCGAGGGTCCGCCACACGAGAAACCGCTTCCTCAACACGGTGAAGAACCGCCGGTTGATCGTCTGCCACTGCGCCAGGTCTCCGCTGCGACGGTGGATCACGATCAGGATGCGGTACAGTCTCTCGTGAAGCACGGGCTCCAGTTCAAGCCGCACGTCCTGGCTGATGGCGAGATCGTACGGCGCCAGCCAGACGGTGGACGCCACGTGATACGTGTCGTAGGTATCCCCCGGAATCGCGTCGAGCGAGGTCCCCTCCGCGACGAAGTCCTCCGCCGAACTGTCCTCATGGGTCTGGAAGATGTGGTTCAGGTAGCCCGACAGCGGCAACGCTTCCGGGACGGTCACCGTAAACGGGAACTCGAATTGCCAGTCGTCTTCGTCGGGCGGCGGGGGCGACCAGCGCCGCGTCACGTCCTCTACCGTCATGTCCGCGGCCTTCTTCGCCGGATAGAGCGTGGACAGGAAGACGATGGCCATGACGACCATCGTGGCGTATACGGTCGACAGGGAGGAATAGTTGAGCGACATGCCGCCCAGCAGGTCCCATTGCGAGAGCCCCATGGTGATGATCTGGCCGGACAGATAACCGAAAACGGCCCCGAGCGTCGCGAATACGGCGGCTTCGGCGATGAACAGGGCGGCGACGTGGTTCGGCGCCAGGCCGACCGCGCTGTACACGCCGATTTCCCGGAACCGTTCGAACACGGCGCCCATCATGGTGTTCAACACCAGGAACGCCGCGATGAGCACCGGGATGATCAGGTTGGCCAGGCCCGAAACCGAAGTGGCGCCCAGGGAGCTGTAGACCCTCACTTCGTCTTCCATGCCTACGAACACGGCCAGGAGGACCCGCGACATGAACGCCTCCACGGAATCGCGGAGCTGATCGCCGTCGGCGAACCCCGCGATGGCCACGGACCGCGTGGACCCGTTCAGGTCGAGCGTCTGACGATAGGGCAGGACCAGCACGTTGCGGGAGGGCAGGTGCTCGGAGGCCTGGATGGTGGACATGAACACTTCGATGTCCATGTCGGTCAGGGTCCGGGTCATGGAGAAACTGGCGGGCATGATGCTCTCGTCGTCCATGTCCCGGTAGGCGTCGAATCCATCGGAATCGAGCAGCCCGATCACCGTATAGCGTCCGCCGAGGATCTCCACCTCCGCCGTACCCACGTCCTCCGGTCCCACGTTCAACCGCTCGGCCAGTTCCGTGGGCAGCAGGCAGGCCGACCTTTCGTCCGGGGCGAACCACCGTCCGCCCGGCACCAGGTAGCGGTCCAGGCCGGTGACGGCCGGTTCGTCGGCGTGCAGTCCCAGGACGGACTGTACCGTGGTGGCGGTCCCTTTGCCCGGCACGCGGAGATCGATATAGGGACTGGTCATGTCCTCCGGCTCGTACCAGGACCGGGGCACCACGTCCGCCTGGTCTTCGAAGGCGTTCTCCACGTAGGGCAGGAAGGACGTGGGCAGGGAGTGCCACGACAGGCTGCGCATGAGGACGCCGTCGTAGGGCGGGGTGTTCTCGCGGTCCAGCGTATAGAATTGGATGCCGGTCCTGAATGAAGTGAAGGACAACACGGTGAAGGTCAGCAAGGTCAGCGTGACCGCGGTCAGCGCCGTGCGCATCTTCCGCTTGCGCAGGTTCGATATCCCCAGGGATATGGCCACGGCCGTGGCGCTCAGCCGGCCGATGTCCGCCTCGTGGAGTCCGGCCGCCGACCGGGTCAGGTTCTTCATCTCGGTGTCGAACCGGGTCACGATCATGGTGATGATAATCAGCGCCATGGCCAGGATGATGAAGGCGAGAAAGACCATGTACGGTGTCAGGCTGAGCTGAAAGGCGGGATGCACGTTCTGCAGCAGCAAGAAGACCGCCGCGAAGATGACGCCCACCGAGGCCAGCCGCTTCCGAATGTCCGTGAAACCGAAGAACAGCCGTTCAAGGAAGAAACAGAAGGGGACCAGCAGCATGAAGTAGAAAACGATGCCGTCCACCGTGTCGTCCGCGGCGTACCGCACGTCGGGATAGGCCCGCGCCTCGAAGCCCCACGCCTCTCTCGACCGCGCGGCGAAGGCGTCGTAACGGCGGTTCTCCAGGGCCTCCCGGGCGGCCCGCAGCGCCTCGGTGCTTTCCTCGTGGAGTTCGGCGGCCCGGGCGTTGGTCACGCCGTGGTCCTCCAGTTTCATCAGGCGGGCCCGGTTGAGCGACCACAGGTCCAGAGCGCTCTGGTAGAAGGGATAGAGGATCTGGCCATGGTCCGCCGCGAATCCCTGTCCCTGGGCCAGGGCCATGGCGTCGTCCGAGATACTTTCCGGCGGATCGTCGAGCCACGATTCGGGCGTGTTGGTCAGCAGGTACTTGACGCCCCGGGGCCCCGAGCTCATGAACATCTTGACCCGGTCCTCGGGCCGGGCGAAGACCACCGCGGCGTTGGTCATCCAGTTGCCGAAGAAACTCTGGTCTTCCACGAAGGCCGCGCCGTACTTGCGCAGCGGACTGTTGTCTCGGCCGAGTACGGTCAGGTTGTCCAGGGCGACGAAGACGCCGGGGTCCACGATATCGAAGAGATTGATCTCCTCGCAGGGGAAGAGGACCTGTATGGTATTGTTCACCTTGGACGAGTTCGGCACCGCGAGGGGAAAGGTGGCGTTGCCTTCTTCACCCAGGTCCGGGGCGTACACGATCCGGCCGTCGGCAGCGAGGCCGTAGCTGCGCAGTTCCGTCGGTCCCCGGGGGAACCGGACCATGGAGTGCCGGAAATGCCCCAGCGAGTCGGCGTGGGTAACCATGAACCCCCGCACGCCGCTGTGGCTCTGGTATCCGGGCTCGTAGACGACCAGGGCGTCGGAAACCGGTGTATTGGGCTTGAAGAAATCCACCGTGCGGTCGAATTCGAGGACCCGGCCTTCGATGTCGCGGCCCTCGTCCTTAAGCCGTATCGACTCGTCCACGTCGAAGGCCTCGGGATCGGACAGCATGGCAGGCAGCAGGGTGCCCAGTGTCCGGATCTGCCGGACCAGGTTGGGGAAATCGACGTACTCGATCCGGTCCTTAGGGGTATCGATGAGGAGCCGGTTGTCGTTTACCGTGGCGAAGGTCATGCCGTGAAGCCCGGCGAGCGTGACCATCTCGTGGTCGAAGGCGGGGCCCGCGGGCATGTAGCTTTCCTGCGACCGGAGCGGGTGCGTCAGCGTATTGAGATAGGGCGTACGGCTTTCCTCTTCATCGTGGACCCCGGCCTTGCGCGCGTAATTCAGGTAGCGGTCCGCGTAGGGTTCATACAATAGGTCCAGATTCGAGGTGAAGAAGATGAAATCGCCATAGCTGAACAGGCCGACCTGGTCCGCCCTGCTGGTGAGGTCCAGGCCCAGGAAGAGGGCAAAGGGGATCCGGTCCGCTTCGGGGATCCGTTCGAGGAAGAACTCGTCTTGCCGCTGGTGCCGGTCCAGGAAGTCGTTTACGCCCTGCAGCCCGTGGAAATGGGCGGACGTGGCCAGGAACAGCACGGTGTATCCCGGCGGATGAGCCCGGAGCACGTCCATCAGCTCCAGCATGGCGGCGATGCCCCCCGCGCTCTCGGCGCCCGGCGCCAGTCCGGGTACGACCGACATGGCGTCGTAGAACGCCGAGAGCACGACGATCCTGTTTTTCCATTTCTCCGTGCCGTCGCCCCCGGGCAACGGCTCGTCCCGGCCTGGTATCCACCCCATGACGTTCCAGGTCTCGGCCCGTTCCCACGACATGCGGCCACGGATCGTCACTTCGGCCTCGCCGGACCGCGCGGCCGCCAGGACCGCGGATGCATGCGGGTCCGGGACCCAGAAGCGCGGCACGTCGGCGGGCACGTCCAGGATCTTCCGCTGGGCCTGGTTGTTGGTCACGGCACCGGGACCGCTGTCGAAGAAAAGAATCGCCTGCGCGCCCAGCATCCGCGCGTTGAGGTACTGGTCGCGTCCGTCGAAATCGACCAGGACGATGCTCCCCTCGATCTCTTTCCCGTTGAAGGCCTGGAATTCACCCCGCCGGCCGTAGTGCAGGGGTCCCCGGATCCCGTCGGGAAAGGAATTCAACCGGACCAGGTTGGGCCAGAACTGGTACACCGGTATCTCGGTCTCGACGGCGTCGTGCACGGTCAGCGTGAATCCGTGGTCGACGGGTGAGGATACCGTGAAGGTGTCGACGGCTACGTCGGCCAGGCCGCCGGCATGGAAGGCATCGACCACGTATTCCATGGCCGCCCGGTTGCCCGGATAGCCGACGACGCGCGACGGGTTCTCGCTCATCGCCCTGACATGGGCTTCCACGCGTACCAGGGTAACGATTTCGGATACCTCATCCCAGGACACCGGCGCCTCCTCGAGGGGTCTGGGCGGCACGTCCTCGGGAAGGGAGACGATCCTCAGGATCACGTGCTCCGTCACCCAGGCCGGGCCGGCGACGGCCACGGCGAGGAACAACAGGACGCCCACGGCGAGGAAGAAGTAACCGAATATCCGAGAATACACGCTAGTCTATCCCGTAGATATGATGGCCTGCGTGGGGGAACCACACGTAGTCGACGAACATGGAGATGACCACGCCGGTGACCACGCCGAAGATCAGGCCCAGGAAGAAGGGCTGTCCCTTCCGGTACAGTTCGATGCCGCCGACCCACATCATGATGCTCTTGATGACCCAGCAAACGAACATGGACGAGACGATCGCCCGGGCGGGCCAGGAGTATGAAAGGAAGAATCCGAGGGGATGCAGCGGCCAGCCCGGCAGCCGGGCCCTCAGCGTCATGAGCAGAAACATGAGCGCACCGCCCACCAGGAAGAACATCAGCCGCGACGTGTCGGGCCCGAAAGGATCCCGGATCTTGGTGAGCGTTTCATTGTAGGGGATGGTCGAACCGATCCGGCCGAACCACCAGCCGTTGGTGAACTGGCGCGTGCCCTGGTCGAACCCCATGTAGATCGTCCAGACCAGCGAGATCACCACGCCGATCACCGCGGCGGACAGGATCGCCCAGCCCAGGCCGCGGTGCCAGCGCGTGCCGATCTCGGACAGCTTGGCCGCCTGCATGAAGGCGGGCATGAAGGTCGACTTGATCTCGCTGACGGGTCCGTACGTCTGGGCCATGGCCGTCATGGTGGACATGGAAAGGTTGGCCGACCCGACCGAATAGAACACGAGCACCTGGGCGATCATGGGCGAACGCACGTAGGGCAGCCCGGCCTCGGCGATGATCCGGGAAACCCCGATGTAGATGATGAACACGCCGGCGAGCAGGAACACGGCGATGGGCGCGCTCATGCCCAGCTGGTTCAGCCAGACCACCCCGTAGACGAAACCTCCGATGAATCCGAAGACCGCGACCCGGTAGGGCAGCATTTCCTGCGAGTCGTCCAGGTCCGACCTCCTTCCGAATGCCTGGGAACACACGGCGCGGATGTGGAACCGCGCCCGCCACAGCCCCCATCCCACGAACAGGATGAACGCGCCCATGTTCTGCCAGTCCAGCATGGGATGGATCGAGGTGTAGTTGTCCCGTCCCGGGATGTCGTACCCGATCCGGTGGGCGATGCCCACCTGGATGATCCCGATCATGTAGAACACCCAGAAACCGGCGAGGACGTCCAGGTTGACGAAATAGGAAATGCCCAGGATGGCCGGGCGGAAATTGATTTCCAGCGGCGGAAACCCCTCGCCGAATACGATGGGCGGCGCCGACCCGAAATAGGGGAACTGGGGCACGACCGGGGTGAAGAACCCGACGATGTTGTACATCATCACGCAGAACGGGATGGAAAAGCCGATCCAGAACCGTTTCTCCGAGAGAAAGGCCGGGACACGGCTCGGCGATTCCATGCCGCGGGTGAAGGCGAGGGGGATCTGCATCATGGGGAAGACGAGCTTCTCGTGTTCGACCCACTGGCGCCTGAGGATGACCACGAGACACAGGCCCATGAAGATGACCGGGACGATGAAGGTCAGCCACCAGAACAGCGGAATGCCCCACACGCTCCAGGGAATGGACGCGCCGGGCGGGATGCCGTCCACCAGCCACGTGAGGGCGTTGCCCTGGTTCGTGACCGTCGCCCAGGGTTTCAGGTAGGGGTAGAAGTAATCGGCCCACTGGTTCTCGGGCGTCGCCAGCAGGTAGGGGGCCATCAGCGTGGAGATGAACGGGGCGCCCATGCCGTTGGTCGTCAGCCCCGAAGCCGCCATGCCCATGGCCAGGGGGATGACGAACTCGTGGGGCGTGAGGGCCCAGTCCTTCTTCCACCTGGCCAGCACCACGTTGAATACGACCAGGTACGCAAAGGCCAGAAACAGCGCGCCGATGTGGAGATGGTCCGCGCCCAGTTGGGACGAGGCCATGGTGTACTGGAAATAGGGGACGATGAGGGAAATCAGTACGACGCTCGTCAGGCCCAGCAGAATGGATCGCGGCGTAATGATCCGGGTCGCGGTCGCACGGACAGCGGAGGCGGAAACACTTTGCTGTACTGAGGCCATGGAGTGGGCGGAGAATGGAGTGGGCGGAGAACGTCGTTCGCGTTTTTTGGCAATGGTTTGAATTGAAAAACGGGTCCAGCATATGTAAGGTCGCGCGCGGGATAAGTCAAAGGAAAACGCCCATTCGCCGAAGTCCTTCAACCCCGTTGCACTCGCCGTTTTTAGTGGTTGACACCCCAGTGGTTTACGGGGATATTTCCATACCTTGGATGTGCGCGTTTCACACGAGGAATGCACCGTGAAGGCCGAGACCAGAGCCGCCCTAGACCGCTTCCTGAACAGGTACATCGCCTTCATCTGCCGCCATCCGGCCAAGGTCCTGCTGTTCGCGCTGCTTTCTGCTTCGCTTTCCATCCATTTCGCCTCCAGGCTTCAGCTGAAAACCGACTTCGTCGAACTGCTCCCCGAAGGCTACCGGAGCGTCGACGACATACACCGGCTCACGGAGCGCGTCGGCGGCATCGGCAACCTGACCGTCGTCATAGAGACGGAAGACCTGGCCGCCGCCCAGCGGTACGCCGACGACCTTGCCGGAAGGCTTCGATCCGATCTGCCGGAAGGGTATGTCCGCTACATCGAGTACCGGGTGGACGACGAGAAGCGGTTCTACGAAGACCACAAGTACCTGTACGCCGACCTGGAAGACCTGGAAGAGATCCAGAGCCGGCTGAGCCGGCAGATCCTTAAGACGAAACTGGAACAGAATCCCCTTTTCGTATCCGAGGAAGACCTTGGCCTGGAGACGGAAGACGAGCCGTTCACCGTGAGCGACCTGGAGGAGAAGTACGAGAAAGAGGCGTCGGAAAAGCTGGACAAGTGGGTCGACGGCTATTTCACGGGCCACGACGAGCAGGGACAGTTTCTCGTCATGGTCCTGAAACCCTTCGGATCGTCGACCGGCGTGTCCTTCTCGCGGGACCTGTGCGAACGGGTCCTGGCCATCGCGGAAGGGCTCGAACCCACGTCCTACCACCCGTCGTTGAGGGTCGGGCTCACCGGCAAGTACCGCCTGATCCTGGACCAGTACGAGTCCGTAAACCGTGAAATCTTCACGTCGGCCGGCGTCACGCTGTCCCTGGTCGCCCTGGCCATATTCCTCTACTTCCGCACCATCGTCCCGGTCATCAACATCACGCTGGTCGTGGTCGTCGGCATCCTCTGGACGTTCTGCCTGACCTACTTCCGCATCGGCTACCTGAACATGCAGACCGCCTTCCTGGGCGCCATCATCATCGGGAACGGCATCAACTACGGCCTGATCCTGATGTCCAGGTACAAGGAAGAGCGGCTGCGGGGAGAGAACGCCCGGGACGGCGTGCAGATCGCCTTCCGGAACACGCTCACGGCGACGGTCACCTCGGCGGCGTCAACCGGCCTGGCCTACGGTACCCTCATGATCACCGATTTCCGGGGCTTCAACCATTTCGGGTTCATCGGCGGCCTGGGCATGCTGCTGTGCTGGCTTTCGACCTTCTCCATCCTGCCGGCGCTGCTAATGCTCTGGGACCGTACCGCCTTCGGACGGAAGACCTGGACCCGGAAGGTCTCAAGGGGCAGTTCGATGAGCCGTCTCGCCAACCTTGTGCAGAAGAAGCCGCGGGCCGTGGTGGGCACGAGTTTCTCCCTGGTCGTGCTGGGCGCCGCCCTGCTGGTGTGGTGGCTCCCGAACTCCTTCGAGTACGACTTCTCGAAACTGCGCAACGAGCCGCGGGGAGACACCTACGAACGGATCCTCAACCACCGCGTCAACGCACTCTTCGGCATTTCCCAGTCGCCGGCCGTCATCCTGGCGGACCGCCTGGACCAGGTGCCGGGCATACGCCGGGCCGTGCTGGACAAGAAAGCAGCCGAAAGGGAAGTCCCCAATCCAACCATCGACCGGGTCCGGACCGTTTTCGACCTGCTGCCGGAGGACCAGGAAGACAAGATCGACGTCCTCTGGGACATCGAGTACATGCTCGACACGAATCCGCCCGACGAACTCGGGATACCGCCCGACCAGGTCGCGAAGATCAACGATTTTCGCGACAACCTGAGCCTGGACGGGATCACCGTGGACGACCTGCCCGAAGCGCTCACGCGGCCTTACGAGGAGCGGGACGGGACGGTGGGCAGGCTGATCTACGTCTACCCGCGGTCGGACGCCGGGCTCTGGAATGGTCGGAACCTGATCCGGTTCGCGGAGGTCGTCCGTTCCAACCGCCTGCCGGACGACGAGGTCATCTATTCCTCCGGAGAGGCCGTGGTCTTCGCCGACATGCTGAAGGCCGTGGACCGCGACGGGCCCATCGCCACGATCGCCTGCTTCGTGGGCGTGATCACGCTCCTCGTACTGGCGTTCCGAAGCATTCACGCGTCGGTGGTGATCCTGGCCTCCCTGCTGGGCGGCATGCTGGTCATGGGCGGGGTCATCGCCGTCTTCGACATCAAAGTGAACTTCTTCAACTTCATCGTCATACCCACCACGCTGGGCATCGGGGTGGACTACAGCGTGAACCTGTATCAACGCTACCGCCTTGACGGACGGGGTTCCATAGGTAATATGGTACAGCATACGGGCGCGGCCCTGGTCATGTGTTCGTCCACTACGCTGATCGGGTACACCTCGCTCATGCTGACGTCCAACCGGGGCCTGCATTCCTTCGGGATCATGGCCAACGTGGGAGAGATCGCCACGCTGGCGACGGCCCTGGTCGCACTGCCCGCCTATCTGCTCATCATGGAAAAGCGCCGAACAAGGCCGGTTACATGAACGCTCATGCAGTGGACTACCGCCAGGTGTTGCCGGACCACCTGCTGCATACCTTTCTCGATGACTTCGAGGCATTACGGCCTTTCTACACCCACGATCCACGTGATCAGGATGTATGGCCGCGCATGATCGAGGCCGTGCAGTCCCGCGCCGCTCCGCCGCCGCGAAAGGCGCTCGCCGGGATCCTCGAGGTCCAGAACGGCCGGTTCGGGGCGGACGAGACGGTCCTCGCCAACGCGCGCTCCCTCGCCGGGGACGATACCTTCGTCGTTTCCACCGGACAGCAGACGGGCCTGTTGACGGGTCCGCTGTTCACCATCTACAAGGCCGTAACGGCGGTCAAGCTGGCGAGGCGGGTCTCGGAGGAAACCGGCGTGCGGACCGTGCCCGTCTTCTGGATGGCCGCCGACGACCATGACTACGCCGAAATCAACCATGTCCACGTCTGCCGGACGGACGGGGACGCCCTCAGGTTCGAACTGAGCCCCGACGACCCCAACGACCGCCGGTCCGCGAGCGACCGCCTGCTCGGACCCGGAATCGAAGCGCTGCTCGGACAATTCGCCGAGGCCCTGCCCGACTCGGAGTACCGTCCGTCCGCCATCGAGGCGCTTCGGCGGCACTGTACTGCCGGGACTTCCCTGTCCGATGCCTTCGCGCGGCTCATGACGCTGCTGTTCCGGGAACAGGGCCTGGTCCTCGTCGACCCCACCGACCCGGCGCTGAAACCCCTTATGCGCCCCGTGTTCGAGCGGGAAATCCGCGCGCCGCTCTCGACCACGGGTTCGGTCCTGGAAGCGTCGCGCGATCTGGAGCACGCCGGGTTTCATCCCCAGGTCTCCCGGTCCCCGGACGCGGTGAACCTGTTTCTCTACGAGGACGGGCAGCGCAATGCCCTGCGCTACGAGGACGGACGGTTCAGCAACCGGGACGAAAGCCTTTCCTTTACCGGCAAGGAACTGCTACGGATGCTTGAGGATACGCCCGGTCGGTTCACGCACAACGTCATCACCCGGCCCCTGGTGCAGGACACGCTGTTTCCGACGCTGACCTATATCGGCGGGCCGGCGGAAATCGCCTACTACGGACAGCTCGGCGGGGTCTACCGGCAGTTCGGCCTGCCCTTCCCCGTGGTCTATCCCCGCGCGTCCCATACGCTGGTGGGCGCGAGGACCGCCCGGATCCTGGAGAAGCACGGCCTCGCGATCTCCCATTTCGTCCGGGGCATCGAAACCGTGGTCGACCGAAAACTACGGGAAGAGATGCCGGCATCGGTCACCGAAGGTCTCCGGGCCGCACGGGGCGACGTGGAAGCCCACTACAGAAACCTGAAGGGACACGTGACGGCTATAGACCCCGGACTTAACCGGATCGTCGAGGCCTCGGAGCGGAAGACCAACTTCGCCCTGGGCAGACTGGAAGAAAAGACCTTCCGCGCCCTGAAGAAGGCGGACGGGGTCATGCGCGGCCAGATCATGCGGGCGGACCGCCTGTTGCATCCCAACGGGCACCTCCAGGAAAGGGTGGCCAACATCTGGCAGTACGTCGCCCTGCACGGTTTCGACGTCATGGATACGATCTTCGAGGCCACGGACGAGACGGACTTCAGACACAGGATGACCCCGCTATGAAACTCGATGTACTCGCCGTATCCCCGCACCCGGACGACGTGGAGTTGCACTGCGGCGGCCTGATGATCCGGTTCGCCGACCTGGGATATGCCACCGGTATCGTCGACATGAGCCTGGGCGAGATGGGTACCCGGGGAACGGTCGACGGGCGGAAAGAGGAAGCGGCGGCAGCGGCGGAAGTGCTCGGGCTGTCCGAAAGGCTGAACCTGGAGCTGCCGGACGCCCGCGTCAGTTCCTGCCCGACGCACCGCGACGTCCTCATCGACTCCATACGCCGGTACCGGCCCGACATGCTCCTCGTTCCCCACGAGATCGCCCGCCATCCCGATCACGGGGCGACCGCCCGCCTGGCCACGGACGCGGCCTTCCTGGCCGGCCTCGAGAAAGTCGAGACGGACCACCCGTCCTTCCGGCCCCGGAAAGTGGTCTTCTACCTGACCCACCACCGCTACCGGGAACCCCGGCCTTCCTTTATCGTCGACATCACGACGACGTTCAGCCGGAAAATCGACGCCGTGAAGGCCCACCGGTCGCAGTTCCACGACCCGGAATCCACCGAACCGGAGACCTTCATCAGCCGGCCCGAATTCCTTGATGAAGTCGAAGCCCAGAGCCGTTACTACGGACAGTTGATCGGCGCGCGATACGGGGAGCCTTTCGTCGTCCGGGAGTACCTTTCGATCGACGATCCCCTGGCCCATTTCACGGGCGAAGGCTGTAACCAATGAATATCGGCATCACCTGCTATCCCACCTACGGAGGAAGCGGCGCCATCGCCGCCGAACTGGGACAGGCGCTGGCCCGGAAGGGGCACCGGGTCCATTTCGTGAGCTATTCGATCCCCTTCCGCCTGCAGGAATACAGCCAGAACATCTCCTTCCACAACGTGGAGGTCATGCCCTACCCGCTGTTCAAGTACCCGCCCTACACCCTCGCGCTCGCGGCGAAAATGGCGGACGTGGCCTCCGAGGCGAAGCTTGACATCCTGCACGTGCACTACGCCGTGCCCCACGCCACCTGCGCCTTCCTGGCGCGGCACATGCTGCGCGACCGGGACGTCAAGGTCATCACGACCCTGCACGGCACCGATATCACCCTCGTGGGAAGCGACAAGTCCTTCTACCGGATCACCCGGTTCAGCATCGAGGAAAGCCAGGGGGTCACGGCGGTCTCCGAGTCCCTCAAGCGCGACACGCTGTCCCTCTTCGACATCGAAAAGGACATCCGGGTGATTCCCAATTTCGTCGACGTCGACCGATTCCGCCGGGGGGACGGCCACTGCGACATCAGCAATTTCGTCGACGATGACGAAAAGGTCATCGCGCACGTGTCGAATTTCCGGCCGGTCAAGCGCATCGGGGACATCATCCGCATGTACGCAGAGGTACGGCGCGAAATAAAGTGCAAGCTGTTGCTGGTGGGGGAAGGTCCGGAGCGCATCCCCATGCAGGAACTGGCCCGGGACCTGGGGCTTCAGGACGGCGTGGTTTTTATGGGAGAGCAGGAGGGGGTGGACCGGATTCTCTCCTGTTCGGACCTGTATCTGCTTCCCAGCGAACAGGAGAGCTTCGGACTGTCGGCCCTGGAGGCGATGAGCTGCGGCGTCCCGGTGATCGGCGCCAACGCCGGCGGCCTGCCGGAACTGGTGCGCCACGGGGAGACGGGCTATATCACCGAAGTGGGCGACATCCGGCAGATGGCCCGACACGCCACCGACCTGCTTGCGAACGACGGCTTACGAGAGGCGGTCGGCAGGCAGGCCCGGCAACGGGTGCTGGACAACTTCGCGGAAGAAGCCGTGGTCCCGCATTACGAAGCCTACTACGAGGAAATGTTGCGGGGATAGCCGGAACCCGCGGACAACCTGTCAGGCCTCTTCCGACTTCGACGCAAGCGACGCGTAACTCACCCTTTTGCCTCCAGCGACGCGTAACTCACGCCCTCGCCGCTGTCGTGACTCACCGGCAGGCCTACTTCCTCCCATCCCGGATTGACCACCTGGCCGAAGGGCGTCATCTCGCCGCTGAACCCGCAGCGCATGTTGACGACCGTCTGGTATCCCATCGACTGCAGCAGTTCGGCGGCGTGATTGGAGCGCTGGCCCGTCCGGCAACCCAGTACCAGCTTCGAATCCTCCGGATAGTTCGCCTTCATCACCCGGACGAAATCGGGGTTGGGCGTCATCTGCCCGGTCTGCTCGTCCGCGTGCAGCAGGGGGACGTTAACGGCCGGCGCGGGATGGCCCTGGTCGAATTCGGGAACCGACCGGACGTCGATGTATGCGTATCCCTCGGATTCGACCAGCCTGGCCGCCTCGTCGGGCATGACCTGTTCCACGCTCATCTAAGTACTCCTTCCTTTAACTGCCATCATGATCGGCGCCGCGGGTCGCGTCCGCACCGCGGATCGCCTTGATAACGCCGGCTACCACGTCTCCACGATATGCCCCGAGTTCGGAAACCAGATCACATCCACTCCGTAGGAAAGCGCCACGCCCAGTACGTACCCCACCAGCATGCCGATGAAGAAGGGCTGCGACTGGCGGTAGAGTCTCGTGCCGCCCAGTTTCATGATTATGGCCTTGACGAGCCAGACGAGGAAGATCGACGTGGCGATCATCCCGATGCCCCAGGTCTTGGCCACCGCCCATCCGATGGGGTGCAGCGGCCACCAGTGGAAATTGTGGTGGGCCAGGATCAGCAGCCAGGCGATGAGTGCGCCGAGCCCGAGACCCAGGTACTCCCCGCCGGTCAACTGCGTCTGGTTATTGATCCACGTCGTCAGTGTGTTGTATCCCGCTTTGGCGTTGCCGAAAGCATCGGCGAATCCATCCGCCCCGGTGGTGTTGTATCCCAGGAAGATGGTGTAGACGACCGAAATGACCGCGGCCATGACGAGTGCCGAGATGATAACGGGAAAGATGCCGCGCCGGGCGCCGCCGATCTCGTCGCCCATCTTGTTGACGTGGGCCATGGCGCACATGCCCAGTGTCCGCCAGTTCCTCGAGAAGGTCTGGGACAGCGTCAGTATCGTGAGGTCGGCCCGGTGCAGGTTCGCCGACCCGAAGGAGAACACGGTGAATTCATGGGCGTTATAGGGCAGGTCGAGGTTGATGAGCCCTGCTTCCGCCACCACGCGGGTGACCCCGATATAGAGCAGCATGCAGGTGGCCAGCAGCGTGGCCGCGGCGGCGACAGTCATCCCCATGCTGACCAGGAAGAAGAACATGTAGGCGATGCCGATCACCACGCCGCCCATGGCGGTCCGGTACGAGAAGAACTCTCCCGAATCATCGATGTCGCGGCCCCGGCCGATAGCCTTTCTCACCACATCATACAGGTGGCGGCGCGCCATCCAGAGTCCGAAGAGGGTAAACATGAAGAAACCGCCCAGGTGCTGGGCCGTGACGATCTCGGTCGTCTTCGGAATGCCGAACCGGCTCATGATGCCGATCTGGATCGTGGCAAGCAGGAAGAACACCCAGATGCTGAACAGGATATTCAGGTTCGTGAAGAACCCGATGCCGATGAAAGCGAAATTGATCTTGAACTGAATCGGCGGGAAGGATTCGGCCAGGGTGATCGGTATGCGGTAGTCTCCCCCCAGCCTGATGGGCGGCACGACGTCCCAATACGAAATGATGTTCCATAGAATGATGAAGAGGGGGATGCTGAAACCGTACCAGAACACCCTGGACCGGGCGATCCGGGGCAGCACGGAGCCGCTTTCGTCATCCTCGATGAGCAGCAGGGGGACGCGGGCCAGCGGAAAGGTCAACCGCTCCCTTTCGATCCATTGCTTGCGCAGGATCACCATGAGCGAGGCGCTGGCGAAGAAGAGGGCCAGGAAGAAGGTGCCCCACCAGCTCATGGGGATGATCCAGTCCCGCCAGGGAATGACCCCCGTGGACGGCAGGCCCTCGTAGAACCAGCGTATGGCCTGTCGTTCGTCGGTGACGACCAGCCAGGTCGGCAGGTACTCGAAGAACAACTCGACGTATCTGTTCTCGGAATTGGCGTAGTAGTGGGGGATGGAGGGCACGGCGACCCAGTAGGTGGTAAAGGCCCACCCCGGAACGGCCGAGGCCGTGAACACGATGAAGAATATGATAATCAGTTCCGGCGCGGTGAAAATCCGCGTGGGCGCGAAACGCTTCAACAGGCCGTTTATGACGAAGACGACCAGCATGAAGGGGAAGAGCGCCGCCATGGGCATGTGGGTGATGGAAAGGTAGGAGGAGTGGGCTTCGAAGGCGGAATGCACGACCCACCACGCCATGAGTGCGGAGAGTCCCAGGCCGAGACCCACCGCCCGGAGCGTCATGCCCGACGCCAGGCCCCCATGCCGGGCGGGAGCGCCTGCTCCGAGAGGATGGGAATCCGGCTTCCCGGACGGCGCGGAAGACCGCTGGCGTACGCTCATGGGACGGATCGCTTGAGGGGATGGAATTCACTGGATTTACCGGTCGCCCGCCGGCCGAGCGCCGGTCTCTCACCGTTCGTACACCGGTCGCTCGCCGGTCGTTCCGGGATGGGCACAATGTATCTTCCCGTCGGGGTCCGATCAAGGACTAAAACGGCTGGCGGAGGGCTGCGGACAGGCCGCCGACGGGCCGACGACGAGCCGCCCAGGAGCCGCGGACAGGCCCGCTGGATACGCGGCTGTTTCCCTTGACACCGGCCCGTGCGCGCCATACAATGGACGGGGTTTTCGGCCGTTGTTTTTCGTCCCCTGATTCCTGGCAAAAAGGACCGTTTTCATGCAGTATCTGCTCACCGGCGGATATGGTTGCATCGGTTCGTGGATCGTGAAGAACCTGGTCGACGACGGACACGATGTCGCCATCTACGACCTGGTGGAACACACCGCCCGCATGGCGTTGATCATGGACACGGAAGAGATCGCCCGGGTTCGGTTCATCGAGGGCGACATCGCCGACGGTCCCCACTTCACCCGGGTGGTCGGAGAAACGGGCGCGTCCCGCATCATACACCTGGCCGGGCTGCAGGTGCCCGTCTGCCGGGCCGACCCCATCAAGGGCGCCACGGTCAACGTGATCGGCACGCTCAACGTCTTCGAGGCGGCGAAAACCCATGCCGATATCGTGAAGCGCATCGTCTACGCGAGTTCCGCGGCCGTCTACGGCATGGAGGACGACTACGATGCGGGTCCGGTCGGCAACGACGCGGTATTGCGGCCCGTCACCCACTACGGCGTCTTCAAGCAGTGCAACGAGGCGAACGCCCGGGTGTATTACCTCGACCACGGCATTTCCAGCATCGGCCTGCGGCCATGGACTGTCTACGGCCCGGGGCGGGACTTCGGCCTGACCTCCGACCCCACGAAGGCGGTCAAGGCCGCCCTGTTAAGCCGCCCTTACGTGATCGGGTACGGCGGGCGGAACAACATGCAGTACGTGAACGACACGGCACGAACCTTCATCCGGTGCGCCGAGGTCGCCACCGATGGCGCCGGAGCCTACAGCATCCGCGGCGACGTCGTGACCATCGACGAAGTCATCGCGTCCATCGAGCGCGTCGTCCCGGGTTCGGAGGGACTCATCTCCCACCTGGACCTGAACTTGCCCATCGCGCCCGACCTCGATGACCGCGCCATCCAGGAGGACGTGGGCGAGATCCCCTACACGCCGCTGGACGAGGGGATCAGGGAGACCTGGGACGTATTCCGCCGCCATCACGAGGCCGGCACGCTGAGCACGGACGACCTGTAGGGACCACCTTGGTACTGCGGCTTCGCAGCCCCAACGAACCGAATCTCCACTATGTATCGGACCTGTACAATCAGTTGCAGGCGGTGACCGAATGACGCTGGAACGTCAGATACAGGCCATGCGGACGGACGGCTGGTGCGTCCTGGACGGCATCATCCCGGGGGACAGGCTGGACGAGGTACGCCACCAAGTCATCGCTTCCACCAACCGCCACCGGAATCCCGATGCACCCGCGAACATCGGCCACGTGAGCGGTTTCCTGAAGTACGACCAGTCGCTGGCGCCCTGGCTCGCGGACCCGCGGCTCCTCGACCTGGCCGGCGTGCTGCTCGGACGCCATTTCCGCATCTCCTTCACCACGGCCACCATCAACGAACCCGGGAACGAACGCGGAGGCTGGCACGCGGACTGGCCCTTCAACCAGCGGAACGCGGGACATGTGCCCGCTCCGTACCCGGACGCGGTCATGCACCTCACCACCATCTGGATGCTCTCCTCCTTCACCGGCGAAAACGGGGGCACGCTCATCGTCCCGGGCAGTCACCGCAAGGACAACAATCCCACCGGCAACAACGGAGTTTCTCCGGACGAACCCCATCCGAACGAGCTGAACGTGACCGGCGAGGCGGGAAGTGTCCTCGTCATGGACAGCCGGCTCTGGCATTCGACGGCCGCCAACACCTCCCGGGATCCCCGCGTGGCGGTCGTCGTCCGCTATGCGCCCTGGTGGCTGAACCTGAACGTGCTGCGGCCCGGTTCGGAAGACCGCCGGATCCTGGTGGACGAGACCGGCATAACGGAAAACCTGGTCCCCACCCTCCCCAGGGACGTCTTCGACGGACTGCCCGGTGAGCTGAAGCCCCTCGTGTCTCACTGGGCGGAGTAGGATTCTCAATACCTCAGTAAGACATTCCCTGGGTCCCCGAAACATTATACCCGTCGCATTAGTCTAATGTTTAAGAATCGCAGTACGTAGTTTCGATTCTATAACTCGAGACTGGAGGATGATATGAACCGGAATGGAGTTGTAGCGGTTTTATGCGCGTTTCTTTGGACTTCAAGCGCGTGCAGCACCCAGGAGTTCGGATTTGAGCGCGAAGGGCGGGACTATATCGAGGGCGATCAGGAAAGATTCGAGGTAAATCCTGGAGGTACACTGACGGTCGATGCCGAATTAGGGGCAATTTACATCAGAAGTTCAAACAATGACGAAGTCGATGTCCTGGTGAGAAAACGACTAAGGTCAACCGATGCTGACCAGGCGCGTAAAGCCTTTAGTAATGTTGAAATCGATATCAAACAGGTGGATAAAGGGGTACGTATCGAAGTCGATCAGATCAGGAACGTCACGTACAGACGATGGTTCTGGCAGGACTGGCCGGATCGGCTATCTGTAGATATCGAAGTAACGGTACCCGTGGAATATAACCTGGATCTCAGTACGATCAGCGGTGATATCCGGACTACAAATACCGTAGGTGACGTGACCGCAAAGACCCTTTCAGGGAACATTTCGACCGGTCCCGCCGAAGGAAACTTGAGCATAAAAACGAACAGCGGGAATATCAGAACCGGTCCCGTAGTAGGCAAGGTGCATACCATTACTCTGAGTGGCTATAACGAAATCGGCCCAGTCAACGGCGAAGTGAAGGTCCGTTCGAATTCTGGCAACATCAAAACAGGTAGCGTAGAAGGTAATGTACAAGGCAAGTCTTTAAGTGGTAACATCGTAATCGGCCCCGTGCATGGTGACGTGACAGTCAGTACGAACTCCGGCAGCATCGAGTCCAGTTTCGTTGACGGGAATCTGAAAGCCTCGTCATTAAGCGGCAGCGTTAAAACGGGTCCGGTGAAAAACGACGTTACAGTCAGCACAACGGACGGCGATATTGACACCGGGGATATTGGGGGGAGTGTACAATCCAGTTCCCTATCCGGCCATATCAGCATCGGTGCTGTAAATAGTAATGTAAAAGCCAATACGACCTCCGGAAACATCAAGGTCTCAAACGTGTTCGGCGTTTCCGAAACCAGATCCCTGAGCGGAGACATCAGGCTAGGCTCTACACATGGCGGCATTGTTGCCAGTACAGCCAGTGGTGACATCGAAGGGGATTTGATCGATACTGATTCATCCGTTGATGCCAGATACCAATTTCAATCACTAGCCGGTGACATTTCAATAATCCTACCATTCGACATGCCGGCTGTTATCGATGCGCAGATAAGTATCGGGGAGATCATTGATCCTTGGTTGCCAAATTCGTGGCATGTCCTGAGGCATATCGATTCGGATTTTGATCTGGACGTTAGTAAAGTGGAATCCAGCCCGGGTAACCATACAATTAAAGCTGTCGGTGAAATAAATGGCGGAGGGAACGATATTATACTAGTGACCAATGATGGAAAAATACGAATCCGCAGCAAAGACGATTGGTAGTGGTGTCAGTTTGTTCGAAGGTAAGCACGTCCGGACGGTACGCAACGAGTAAAGGCACAACCTTTAAATCCCTTCGAGAGTCTCAATAACAACATCGTGCAGATTCTCTAGCTATACAACCGTGGGAGTTCGATGAGTATGAAGAAGATATGGATCACAATGATTGCGTTTATAAGCGTTACTCCAGTTCTTGATTCCGTCGCGCAGGATGCACAGGATACCGACATCATGCGAACTGAACGGGGATTCGTGGAGAGCACCACGGCGACGTACACGGTCGACCCCGGCGGCGAGCTGATCATCGACGCCGACTTCGGATCCGTTCGGATTGAGACCGCGACCACCGACAAAGTGGAAATCCTTGTCGAAAAGCAACGGAAGGAAGGCACCGCAGACGAGGCCCGCCGCGCCTTCGAAGATGTGGAGGTAACCACGGAACAGCAGGGCAACGACGTGCACCTCCGCGTCGACCATTCGCGATGGTTGGGACGCAACGGCCTGTCCATCGAGATGACGGTCCAGGTGCCCTATACCTACGATCTGGACATCGAGACGGCAGGCGGAAGCATAATCATCGCGGACCTGGACGGCGAGATCGTGGCCAAGACGGCAGGCGGAAGCATCCGCATCGGCGCCACGCAAGGGGACGTGAACGCCAGGACCCTGGGTGGAAGCATCCGCATCGGCCCGACCGAAGGGGGCGTGTCCGCGAAGACCCTGGGCGGCAGTATCGATATAGGGGACGCCAATGGAGACGTGTCCGCCCAGACGATGGGTGGAAGCATCCGCGTCGGACGCACAGAAGGTGACCTGACCGCCTACACCATGGGCGGAAACATCACCGTGGAATCCGTTTCGGGCAAAGCGTCGGCCAAGACGCTGGGTGGAAAAGTCAGGGTCGGTTCAACGTAACGGTTCGTCGGCGATGACAACACCGCCTGTATTGACATTTTGGGAGGAATGATGCGTTTATTATTGAACCTGGTCGGTGTCGGTCTGCTTGTTGCCTCCGCATACGCATGCGGCGCACAGGAGGTCACGTTTATGCGCGAAGGTATGGGTCACGTAGAAAGAACACACCAGAATTACGCAGTGGATGGGGCCGGCACGTTGACCGTAGATACCGACTTCGGCTCTGTTCGGGTCGAAAGCTGGTCCAACGACGAAGTAGAAGTCGAGGTGGAAAAACGGCGGACGGGTATCAGCGAAGACAGCGCCCGTGAGGCCTTCGATGAAGTGTCGGTGGATATATCCCGGCAGGAGAACGACGTAGACATCCGGATAGAGCGCAAACGGAAATACGGGAACGAAGGCATATCGGTGGATATACGGGTCAGGGTGCCGGAAACGTACAGTCTGGACCTCAAGACCTCGGGCGGAGATATCGATGTCGGAGACCTGCGGGGCGACGTGCTTGGCCGCACCTCGGGCGGCGATATCAACGTGGGCAACGTGACGGACGGGGTAATCCGGGTTCACACGTCAGGAGGCGATGTAAAGGTCAAGGGGGGCGCAAGGGAGACGAAGGTATCCACCTCCGGCGGGGATATCGAGATCCTGAACGCCCGGGGCGCGGTGGATGCATCTACCTCGGGCGGTGACGTCACCATCGGCGACGCGGCCGGCGAAGTGACGGCCAAGACCTCGGGCGGCGACATCGAGATCGGCCGTACGGAAGGCGAAGTGACGGTGAGGACTTCCGGCGGCGATATCGAAATCGATCAGGCCGGGGGAAACACAGCGGCGACGACCTCGGGCGGCGACATCAGGATAGGCCATACCACGGGAGAGGTAAAAGCGAAGACCTCGGGCGGCGACATCACGGTCGAACGCGCCGGTGGCGAGGTGGATGTGCATACCTCGGGTGGCGATGTCACCATCGACAGCGCTGAAGGAAGCCTGAAGGCGGGCACCTCGGGCGGTGATATCACGATCGGCAATGCGACGGGCGGCGGCGTGACGGCGAAGACCTCGGGCGGTGACATCGAAGCGCGTATGAGGGCGTCCGTAAGCGCGCTGGAAGAAGACTGGCTGCTGCAGTCGTCCGGCGGGGAACTGTCCATTCAGATTCCCGAGGATCTGCCGGCCACGCTCGAGGCGGAGATCCGCCTTGAGCGGTCCTGGTTCGGACGCGAAGAGGAATATCGAATCGACTCGGATTTCGACCTGGACGAGCAGGACGATGGCGGCCGTAACGGCAGGACGATAAGGGCCACCGGCGACATCAATGGTGGCGGCCATCTCATCAGGCTAAAGACTAGCGATGGCGATATTCGGATTCGCAAGTGGTAGTCCTGAGCCCTTGCCGGGTGCGGACCTGATTTCTCGGATCAGGCCGCGCCCAGATACCCCGCGAGTTGCCCGGGCATGATGTTCCCGCCGCTCAGCAGCGCCACGACCTTCTTGCCCTCCAGAGACGCGATGCCGTTCAGGAGCGCGGCGACACCGACCGCGCCTCCGGGCTCGACCACGAGTTTCGTCGTCCCCACCAGGTACTTTACCGCGTCGATCGCCTGTTCGTCCGATACGAGGACCATCTCGTCCACGTAGGCCATTACGTGTTCGAAGGTGAGATCGCCCGGCCGGGGCGCGACGAGTGAATCGCACACCGTGTCCGGTTCCGGCACCTCGCAGATCTCCTTCTTCATAAAAGACCGGTAAACCGCCTGCGACCCTTCGGGTTGCACCCCGATCACCTTCACCGCGGGGTTCAGCGTCTTCACGGCCGTGGCGACGCCGCCGATCAGGCCTCCGCTGCTCACGGGGACGATCACGGCGTCCAGGTCCGGCGCCTGTTCCATGATCTCGGCGCCGATGCTGCCATGGCCCCGTATGACATTCGCGTCTTCCCAGGTGTTGATCGCGGTGATGCCCCGTTCCCGGCCCAGCCGGTCCAGCGTGTCCCACCTCGCCTGGTTGTGGTTTTCGCACAGCACCGCTTCGGCGCCGTATTCCCTCGTGCGCTGCACCTTGTAGGGCGAGGTCTTTTCCATCATCACGATCGCCGTCGGAATCCCGAGCAGCGTGCCCATGTAGGCGAAAGCGGTCGCGAAATTACCGGAGGATGAGATCGCGGCCCCTTTCTTCTTCTGGTCCGCGGAAAGGCGGTTCAGGATGGTATAGGCCGCGCGCGTCTTGTAAGACCCCGTCACCTGCAGGTTTTCCGCCTTCAGCCAGACGTCCGCGCCGGCCTGATCGGAAATCGCACCCGACTGCAGGACGGGCGTGTAGACGACCTGCGGTGGTAGTTCCTTCCTCGCCTGTTCGATTTCTTCCAGGGTAATCAGCATGGTCCACACAATCTGTGCCCGGTCATCATGCCGTCAAGCGAATTCAACTACGCGGCCGCGCAGGATAACGGGCCGCGCAGGATAACGGGCCACGCAGGATAACGGGCCATAGTTGTCAAAGAAAAAGATTTGTCTTGCTGGACAAACCCGCGAAGGGCCTCTATATTTCGCCCGCCATATACCGACCGTCTTGTTCCGCCCGTCCGACAGGCTACGGGCATCACTTGAAGGATTACACGCGCTGGATTGTAAAATATAAGATGGAAGTGAACGTCAATGTCCGTTGTTCCTTAATGCTTCGTCCGATGCTGGAGGACTTAATGTCGTTATTCCCACCCGTCCGCAAAACCGGCGGCACATGTTTCATTTTGGCCTTTCTGTTGTTCCTCCCAGGCATCACCGGGGCGCAAGCGCCGCAGGATCGGATCGCGACCGAAACGGACATGACGGAATCCGTAATGGCGATGACTGATGCGATCGACCGGACGTCGGACCCGCGACCGTTCAGCGTTCCCCTGCCCGTATCCAAGTCGCCCTTCGACTACCGGAACCTGGATCCCGCGGACTTCATGCTGGAGGCTAAGCGGGTAAGTTCTTCCATCCAGGTGGACGGCCATCTCGACGAACTCGAATGGCAGCAGGCGGACGTCGCCAACGATTTCTTCCAGCTCGAACCGGTTGAGGGTGCACCGGCCACGTATCCCACCGAGGTCCGGGTGATGTACGACGACAGGAACCTGTACGTGGGATTCGTCTGCTTCGATCCGAATCCGGAGCAGATCATGGCGCCGGACATGCAACGGGACACCCGGATGAGTTTCTCCAACGACATGGTCACGGTCGTCATCGCGTCGCTTGACCACTACCGCGAAGCCTTCGAATTCCAGACCAATCCCAACGGCGCCCGGTCCGACTCCTTCGTCAGCGCCGAGGGCAACAACACCGACCGAGACTGGAACGGGCTGTGGAACGCGGCCAGCCAGGTATATGATTACGGATGGTCGGCCGAGTACGTGATCCCGTTCCACACCCTCCGGTTTCCGCATCGCCGCGATCAGACGTGGGGCATTAACTTCGGACGCCGCATACAGCGCACCAGGGAGGAATCGTTCTGGGTTCCGCTGAGCCTGAGGGACGGCGACCAGGCGCTGTACCGCTTCGGCAAGGGCGGCCGGCTGACAGCCCTGTCCGACATCACGCCGGGCGGGCGGGTGCAGGCGACACCCTTCACCGTGCTCGGCGCCCAGTCCTCCCGGTTTACGGAAACCGCCCCGACGCCCGTCCTGCCCATCGCGGCGACGGACCTCGACAACGGCATGCAACGGAAACTGGGTGGCGACCTGAAGGTCAGCATTACTTCCGGGATGACGCTGAACGCCACGGTCAACCCCGATTTCGCCCAGGTGGAAGCGGACGATGAGGTCGTAAACCTTTCCCGCTTCGAATTCCAGTTTACCGAGAAGCGGCCCTTCTTCCTGGAGCGCAGCGATATCTTCACCCTGAACGAACGGCCGCAGCGACGCGGACCTCCGCGCGGCGGCGGCGATCTGACGCCCCAGCTCTTCTTCAGCCGGCGCGTCGGCCGGCAGTTGCCGGACGGGCAAACCGTACCCATCGACCTCGGGATGCGCCTTACCGGCAAGTTCGGTCACACGACCGTAGGGTTCCTGAACGTCCAGACCCGGGAGACCCAGTACGACGACGACGGCGAACAGAAGACGGAACCGCTGACCAACTGGCAGGCTTTGCGTGTACGGCAGGACTTTGGAACACGGTCGAGCATGGGCATGCTGGCCACCTTCAAGGAACCGAATCCCCGGTTCGACGACCGGTTCGGAATGGCCCTGCCCCGGTACGCGGATTCGGACTACAACAGGGTGTTGGGGTTCGATCTGAACCTGGCCGCACGGGCGACCAATCACCGGGGGCAGATCACCTTCGCCAAGAGCTGGACGGATACGCTGAGCACCAGCAACCAGGACTGGACCTTCCGGGCAATCCAACGCTGGCAGAATCGTTGGTTGATGTACGGCGTTTCCTACCTGGATATCGGTGAGGATTTCATCAGCCAGACCGGGCTGGTCCGGGACGAGGGCCTGCAACGGATCGGGGGTGGACTTACGGCCAACACCTTTCTGCGCCGGTTTGGCATACGGCGTATCAACGGGGGTTTTCGGAGTAATTACGTGACCCGGAAGGATACGGGCTTCAACGATGCCGATTCCTGGTCCTTCTCGCCTAACGTGTTCCTGGAACTGGAACGGGGTCTGTGGATCTCCGCTTCATACGATATGAGATTCGATACGCTGAGCAAAACGACGCGCATCGCCGGCGTGCATTTCCCCGAGGGATCCTATTCCTACAACCAGGCAAACGTGTTCCTCTTCACCGACAGCGGCCGGAAGTTCTCCGGTCGAGGCAGTGTCCGGTACGGTCGATTCTACGGCGCCGATCTGCTCAGTCTTTCGAGCGAACTTTCCATTAAGCCGAACCCCCGTTTCGCGCTGGAACCGGGTATCACGCGCAGCCGCGTCGACCGGGGCAACCGTGAGGGACTGGAGGCCGACGAATACGATCATCGTACCCAGCTCATACCCAGCGTCCGGATGAGTTACGCCTTCACGCCGAACCTTTCATTCTCCTCTTTCATCCAGTTCAACGCGGACAGGCAAAGGGAGATCGACGACTTCCACACGAATACGGTTACGATGAACCTCCTTCTCGCCTACCGATCGCCCTTCGGCCACTCGTTCTTCCTGGCCTTCAACCAGTTCCGTGACGACGACCTAGATACCGACGGAAGCTTCGGGGTTTACGAACGGACGCCGCTAAGGCTGCGGGACCAGCAGATCGTGGCCAAGGTCTCCTACCTGTTCAACCTGTAGGCTGTTTCCAATCATACTGAATATGAACCTGCTTAGACCGATAGCCGTGGTGTACGCACTTACGATTTGTCTGCTTCTCGCTGCGCACGGCGAGGCGGCAGCCCAGGATCGGAGAACCTCGGGCTGGTACGTTTCCGGTGGGTTGGGCGGCAACCTGGCCTACGGCCTGGACCAGTCGGGCTCGAACACGGAATCCACCTGTTATCCCACCAGCGCCTGTTTCGATATGATTCTGCGGGACATTCCCGGCTACCGGTGGCGTTACGACCCATCCGCCGACCGGGGTATCGGATACGATGCGGCCGTCGGACGGATATTCGACCGCACCCGAATCGAGGTCGCGTACGCGCAACGGAGAAACAAGGTCGACCAGGGTCCGCCCCTTGAGATCACTTACCTCGACGGCAGCACGGCGGGCGCCAGTTCCTTCCTTGGTCGGGGGCTAGTTCAGGCTACCAGCACAAATTTCTTTGAAGACTTCGTGACGAGAACGGTGTCTCTGAACGCGTATTACGACCTTCCCTTCGGACCGAGCAGGATCACGCCCTACGTGGGGGTGGGAACCGGCATTGCGTTCGTGGAACTGACCCGGATCTTCTTTTCGATCGAATACAGCGACCCCTCCGGAGAGGGTACGATCTACGACCCGCCCCTGTCCTTCTACAACAGCAAGCAGGATACCAAATTGTCGGACACGGTATTCGCGGGGCATGTGTACGCGGGCGCCGACTACAGCCTGAACGATCGTGCCGCAGTCGGCCTGAAAGCGGCCTATTCGAGGGTGGACGACGTGGAACACATCGGGACGTACGAGTACCATCCCCACTTCGATACGGATCCTTCGCTTACAAACAAAAACACGTTCAGCGCCACGAACCACTGGTCCGTGACACTGAACGTGCGCTTCCTGTTTGGTAATTGACTGGAATGTCGTTTCCCGGACCGGGCGATGCCCACCGGGCCTCCAACCGCCGAGCCTCCAACCGCTGGGCCTCCAACCGCCGGGCTTCCAACCGCCGAGCCTCCAACCGCTGGGCCGTCAACCCAACCCTACCCCGTAGAATCGACGAAGACCTGGTGCGCGCTGCGGTCCTTTCCGCCATCCTGCGCATGCTGGTATGACCGGTGCTCGGACGGCTTGCCAAGCGAGGTAAGGGCCAGCATTTTCTCCGCGGTCTTCGTGGCCACGTAGGGCCGCCGGATGTCCGTCGGGTTCGCCTGGATGTGCTGCTTCCATGCGCCCAGATCCGTCTTCGCCTGGATCAACCCCTTGATCATCCCCATGTCGTTCAACATGGCCACGTCGTCCGCGGGACCCAGGATGATCGCCCCGGTGATCGTGGAGCCGTCCCAGATCAGCTTCCGGTAGACCGGACGGTTGGCGTTGATGACCTCGGTGACGTCGCCGTCGCCGGACCAGTCGCCGAAACTGGCGCACTGCAGGCCGCACACGTCCAGGATGTTGATCAGCAGGCTGCCAGGATACTCCACGTCCTGGCCGGCCATATTCGCGCCCGCGATCCGGCCGTGGTCGACGGCGGTGGGCTGAATGGCGTGTACCGCCTGACCGCCGGAGGACAGGTCCGGTCCCTCGGCCACGTCACCCGCCGCATACACGTTGGCCACGTTGGTCTGGCACCGGTTGTTGACCAGGACGCCCTCGTTGGTCTCGATACCCGATCCGTCGAGAAAGCCGATATTGGCCTTGATCCCTGTGGCGACGATGACCACGTCCGCGCGGGTGGACGACCCATCGGAAAGCTGCAGGGTCTTCACGCCGTCGTGGCCGTGATCGATGGCCTGCACGCTCACGCCGGTGTGGACTTCGACGCCCTGGGACTCGAGCCAGGAGCCCACCAGGGAAGCGCCCTGGGCGTCCAGCATGCGAGGCAGCACCTGGTCTTCCAGTTCGATCACCTTCAGGCGTGCGCCGCGCTTGTGCATCGCGTTGAGGATGATGAATCCGATGAACCCGGCCCCGATGAAGGCCACCTCGGCATCGCTTCCCAGGGCGTCCACGGTCTTTTCCGCGTCGGCCACGGTCCAGAGATTGTGGACGCCGTCGCCGTCCGCGCCGGGTATGTTCAGCTGCTGGGCGGACGATCCCGTGGCGATCAGCAGGTTGTCGAAGGGTACCATGGATCCGTCGCTGAGCGTGAGCATGCTCGCGTGGGGATTCACCTCGGAGACGCTGACTCCGAAGCGGGTCTTCACCCCCAGCCTGCCGAAATAGTCGTCGTCTCCTGTATTCACCTGCTCGACCGGTATATTTCCTGAAATGTAGTAGGGCAGGGCCATGCGGGAATAGGCCGGTTCATCGGAGATCAGGGTGATGGACGCGTCCGCATCGTAACCGCGGATCGTTTCGATGGCATTCATCCCGCCCGGTCCGCCGCCTACAATCACGTGTTCTGTCGCCATAATCCGCTCCTTCTAAAGAAAGTACCGAAAAACGAAAGTACAGGTCATCAGTGGTTACGCAAGTCCCAGCTCCATCAGTTTTTCCCTGGTGGGCCGTCCGTCCGCCGTCCAGCCCCGGGCCGCGTAGTAGTCCGGCAGCATGGCGTCGAGATCGACGGTCACTCCCGCCGACGGCCCTTCCTTGTGGGCTTCTTCCATCAGTCTTTTCGGCAGCGTGTCATCGGCCGCGGTGAGACCGGCCTTCAGGTTCCACAGCCGTTCGATGTTCCATATCCGCTCGCCGATGTGCACGAAGTCGTCCATGGTGTAGTCCACGCCGGTGGCCGCGGACAGCACGGGGATCAGGTCGTCCAGAGGCGCGCCCGCCGTGGTGAACATGCAGATGCCCGTGGCGTCGTGGGCGGTGGTCCGGTTCTGCTCCTCGGCCACCCAGACCGACTTTCCGTCGGTACCGTGGGGATCGTACTCGCCGCTGGTCTCGATGCCGGGCGTCCAGGCCCTCAGGTGACAGGCGCCGCGGTTGCAGGTGGCATAGGCCACGCCCATGCCCTGGAATCCCCGGGGATCATAGGCCGGGAACTCCTGCCCCTTGACGCCCATGAAGTACTCCGGATGCTCGAACTTGTCGGTCATCCGCTTGGAGCCCTCGGCCAGCTCGTCGCCGAAGCCTTCCCGGAATCCCGTGGCTTCCGTCATGGCGATCAGGGCCTTGCCGTCGCCGAACCGTAGCGCCATGCCCGTCTGCTCATCACTCAGCAGGCCCCGCTCGTACATCTCCATGGCCGTGGCCAGCGTGGCGCCCATGGAGATGGGATCCATGCCCAGGTCGTTGCACAGGTAGTTGGCCATCACGATGGCGTCCATGTCGTCCACGCCGCAGTCGGCCCCCAGCGACCAGAGGTTCTCGTACTCCGGTCCCTCCCCGGCGACCTTCCAGTTGCGGGGATGCATGTTGACCATGTACTTGTCGGCGTTGGGGGACACCTGGGTCACGCGGCCGCAGGCGATATTGCAGGCGAAGCAGGCCTTGTTGGCGACCAGCCAGTTATCCTTGATGCTCTCCCCGTTGATCGCCTCGGTGCCTTCGAACTGGCCGGCCGTGAAATTGCGCGTCGGCAGGCCGCCGAAGGTGTTGACCAGGTCGACCGTGGGGGCCGTGCCCAGTTCCGTGAGGCCCTGCCGGCCGGGACTCTCCGCCAGGTGTTCGTGGTAGGACCAGATGGCGGACATGTAATCCCGGGGCCGCGCGATCCGCACGCCCTGGTTGCCCTGTACGGCGATGGCCTTCAGGTTCTTGGAACCCATGACGGCGCCGACGCCGGAACGACCGGCCGCCCGGTGCTTGTCGTTGACGATGCACGCGAACCGCACCAGATTCTCGCCCGCCGGTCCGATGCCGGCCACCCGCAGTTTGGGCATGCCGGTCTCGTCGCGGATGGCGTCCTCGGTCTCCGAGACCACTTTGCCCCACACGCCGGCGGCGTCGCGGATCTCGACGCGGTCATCGTCGACGAGGAGGTAGCAGGGACGGTCCGCCCGGCCTTCCACGATCACCATGTCGTAGCCGGCAAACTTGAGTTCCGGGCCCCAGTGTCCGCCCGAATTGGACGTCGTGATGGCGCCGGTGAGCGGTCCCTTGGTGACCACCATGTAGCGGGCACCGCAGGAGGCGTTGGTGCCCGTGAGCGGCCCGGTGGCCATGATCAGCTTGTTGTCGGGACCGAGGGCGTCGAACGAGGGGTCCATCTCCTCGTAGAGGTACCGGGCGGCCAGTCCGCGGCCGCCGATGTACTCCTCGGCCCAGTCCAGTCTCAGGGGCTCTTTGGTCGCCTTGCCCCGCGACAGGTCCACCCGCAGGATATGGCCGGCCCACCCGTGTGTCATGAAGAAACTCCATTCCTCGGCTCAGGCCGGGTGATACGGGGTCGCGCCCCGGTCACATTTGGCCCGGGACGCGCCCAGTGAATCCCCCTGGCACGGGAGCCGGATCGGGCGCTACGCCAGTCCCAGCGACGCCAGTTTCTCCTGAGTGGGTTCGCCTTCCGCGTTCCAACCGCGGATTTCGTAGTATTCCGGCAGCATCTCGCCGAGGCGGTTCACTTCGCCCTTGGTCGGTCCATCGGGGATCGGTTCTTCGAGCAGCCGTTTCGGCAGCGTATCGTCCTTGCCCGTGAAGCCCGCCCGCTGGTTCCACATGCGCTCGATGTTCCAGACGCGCTCCCCGACCTCCAGCAGTTCGGGCACCGTGTAGGAGATGCCGGTCACCGCCTCGAGCTGGGGCTGTATCTCATCCAGGCCCACGCCGAAGGTGAGGAACAGGCAGAGGCCCGACGCGTCCACGGTGCAGGTGGCGTCCTGGAAGATCTTGGTGATCTCCGCCTTGCCTTCCGTCACGGCCGGGTCCATCTTTTCCGGGATCCCCAGGATCTCGGGGGCGACCGTGTAGCTCTTCAGGTGGCAGGCGCCCCGGTTCGAGGTCGCGTAACCCAGGCCCATGCCCTGGATCGCCCGGGCGTCGTAGGCCGGGAACTCCTGGCCGCGCACGCCCATGAAGAACTCGGGTCGGTTGAACTTGGCGGTCATGCGCTTGGAGCCCTCGGCCAGTTCATCGCCGAAGCCTTCGCGGTAGGCCGCCTTTTCCGTCATGGCGACGAGCGCATCACCGCTCCCGAAGTTCAGCGGCATGCCGGTCTGCTCATCGCTCACGGCGCCGGTTTCGTACAGCTCCATGGCCGCGGCGAGCGTCGCCCCGAAGGAAATCGGGTCCATGCCCAGTTCGTTGCACATGGCGTTCGCCTTGATGAGGGCGTCCAGGTCATTGATGCCGCAGTCGGCGCCCATGGCCCAGGCGTTCTCGTACTCCGGTCCCTCCACCGCGATCTTCCAGTTGTGGGGCCGGGTGGTCACGGTGAACTTGTCCTGCGCCTCGCCCGGTAGCTGGGACACCCTGCCGCAGGCGATCGTACAGCCGAAACACGCCTTGTTCGCCACCAGCCGCGTATCGGCCAGGGTCTCCCCGCTGATGTTGTCCGCGCCTTCGAGCTGCGAGACCTGGTGGTTGTTCGTCGGCAGTGCGCCGCTCTCGTTGATGATGTTGACCAGCACCGCGGTGCCGTATGCGGCCAGACCCTCACCCGTTACCGGATGCTCGACCAGCTTGCTCTTCATCTCCCACATGGCCGACATGAACTTCTGCGGGTCGGCGATGGGCACGCCCCCGGTACCGCGTACGGCAATGGCTTTGAGGTTCTTCGAACCCATGACCGCGCCGACGCCGGATCGTCCGGCGGCCCGGTGCCGGTCATTGACTATGGCGGCGAAACGTACGAGGTTCTCGCCCGCCGGACCAATACAGGTAACGACCGTATCGTGCTGCCCCGACTCCTCCCGGACGATATCATCGGTCTCCCATACCGTCTTGCCCCACAGGTGCTCTGCGGAGCAGATCCGGACGTCGCCGTCGCAGATGGAGATGTAGGACGGAACCGGCGCCCGGCCTTCCACGATCAGCATGTCGTAGCCGGCGAACTTCAGTTCCGGTCCCCAGTGGCCGCCCGAGTTGGACGTGGTGATGGCGTTCGTCAGCGCCCCCTTGGTGACCACCATGTAACGTGAACTCGTCGAGGCGTTCGTACCGGTCATGGGACCGGTCGCGAAAATCATCTTGTTGTCCGGGCCCAGCGCGTCCGCCGCCGGATCCATCTCTTCATAGAGGTACCTGGCCGCGAGACCGCGCCCGCCCACGAAGGACTTGGCCCAGTCCATGTTGAGGGGCTCTTTGGAGATCCGACCGGTGGTCAGATCTACGCGCAGGATCGTGCCTGTCCATCCGCCGTTGCTCATGCCGCGTTCCCTCCCTCGATGGATGTCAGGTAGGACTCGTTGACCTTCTCGGCCCAGCCGCCCAGCCAGTCGGCCGACTCGCTCTCGGTATACTCGATGGCGCCCGTCGGGCACGCGACCGCGCAGGCCGGATTGCCGTCGCACAGATCGCACTTGAAGGCCTTCTGTGTGTCGGGATTGTAGAACACCGTACCGAAGGGACAGGCGATGGTGCACAACCCGCAACCTACGCAGTTGGCATCGCCCACGACCTTGGCGCCGGTATCCGCGTCGATGCTGATGGCGTTCACGGGGCAGGCCGTCATGCACCAGGCTTCGTCGCACTGGAAACACGTGTACGGCGCGTAACTGGCCTGCTCATCGAAAATGTTCACGCGGATCAGCGACCGGGATGGTTGAAACATGCCGGTCTGCACCCAGGAACATGCCAGTTCGCACTGCATGCACCCGGTGCATTTTTCCGGGATTATGCGTAGAGATTTAGCCATGCCGACTCCCTTCTGTATCGATGAGCTGGATTTGGAGGCGTTTCTTTCTGTAGACTTGAACAACGGTAAAAATAGCGTATATGACAGGCCGCTAACGTTCGGATTTAAGGCCCGTCATCGCGAAGGACAACGATGTGTTAAGTAAGGTGATTACCTTAATACTGCTGGGGTTATTAAACAGTATAACAACTAAAAACAGAATGGCAACAGTTAAATCTGCGGTTCTGGCCGGTCGGCCACGGCTGTCCTGGCCTGGTCACGACTGACCGGGCCCAGCCGGCTTGCCTATGGATCGGTCTGGCCGGCTTGCCTGTGCATCGGCCTGTGCGGCTTGCTTACGCTCCGGGTGGCCGGTAGGTCACGCTCTTGCCGACCGCTTCGTCGATCGTCTCGGGTGAGATCAGTACCGTCGTGGATACCTCGAGCGCGCCCGCCGCGGCCACGTTGAGGGCAATCGCGGTCGCGGTAGCTTCATCGGGGATTTCGGCGATCAGTATGAGATCGTCGTCTCCCATGGCGTAATAGAAACCTTCCAGGCTGCCGCCCATCCCTTCGATCGTCTGCGAAAGGGCCGCGCGCCGGCCGGTGCCACCCTCCCTGATCAGTCCCTGCAGGCCCGCTTGCGTGTACTTGGTACGGTACATGTACTTCGCCATGTCACTTCCTCCCACGGAAGTAGTTGTATGGCCCGTGCCACACCTTCCCGCTGCACGGACTCCGGATGGTTGCTAAAGACGTTTATACCTGTTAACAAGGTACGATCGCGCGGTGACTGTCAAGCGGATTTTGAAGGCGTGGAACAGGACCCGGTCTGCATGCCGGGGATGTGCTGGCGGGCAGTAAGATCTGTGCACTTGCGCCGGTGATTCGCGTTGATCTATATTAATCGATACGCTTCCTGTTGTTCCGCCAACCTGACCGAGTCTCGCCTGTGCCTCCGCCGTCCGATCCGACGACCAGTCATCCGCACGAATCCAATCGCCGTCATTGGGACGCAGCGGCCGGGCGGTGGGCGAAGCTCCGGGACCGGGACGGTCTGTGGCGCCGCTGTCCCGTGGAGCCCGAACTGGGGTTCGCAGGCGGCGCATACGAGTTGATAGGTTCCCTAGTCGGCGACATGGAAGGAAAGGATGTCTGCGTCATCGGCAGTGGGGACAACTACGCGGCCTTCGCCCTGGCGGGCATGGAAGCTAGCGTCACCTCGGTAGACATCTCCGATCGACAATTGGATACTGCATCCGGTCGCGCGGAGCAACTGGGTCTTTCCATTGCATTCGTTCGGGCCGACGCAGCCGATCTCAAGCCGCTGGCGGACCGGACGTACGACCTGGTCTGCTCGACCAACGGATTCTTCGTCTGGATCGCGGATCTGCGTACGGTCTATGGGGAGATTTTTCGCATACTGAAGCCCGGCGGACACTACGTCTTCTATGATGTGCATCCCTTTCAGAGGCTCTGGAAAGGCGGGAACTGTTCGATCGAGGTGGAAAAAACCTACTGGCAAACCGGGCCTTATCGAGACGAAAAAGATGAGACCTTTGAATACAACTGGACGCTCGGCGAGATCTTGAATCCTCTGACGGATACGGGATTTGTCCTTCGCCGCGTCCTGGAACACCCGGCCGGCGATGAGAACTACTGGGAGGGTTCTTCATTTCTGCCGTGCAGCGACAGGCGGCTTCTGGATTGGAAGGAGAATCCCTTGGCCGCCCTCCCGGTCTGGCTCTCAGCGGCGTTACAGAAGCCGGTGTGATGCCAGGCAGTTTCGTCCCACCCGACGGCCGGAAACAGGCTGATCCCTCACTCAGGGGCGGTAATGACCAAAGGTTCTCGTGCAACTTTTCGCGGCGTCCCCCTGGGGAGCAGGGTCCACGTCACCGGCAACAGTTGTTCGGGAAAAAGCACCCTGGGCCGACGGATTGCCTCTGCACTTGACGTCCCTCACGTGGAGCTGGACGCCCTCAACTGGGAACCGGGATGGGTCAGCCTCGCCGAAAAAGATCCCGAAGAGCTGGAACGGCAAATCTCGGACGCGACATCGGGAGACGGCTGGGTGGTCTCGGGTTCGTACATGGGCTTTTCGATGCGGACTTTCTGGTCCAGGGTGGAAACGGTCGTCTGGCTGGACCTGCCCGTGCACCGGCTGCTCTGGCGCGTGCTGGTCCGGTCGTGGAAACGCTCGCGTTCGAAAGAATTGCTCTGGGGCACCAATTACGAGCGATTCTGGCCCCAGCTGAAGGTGTGGAACCGGGAGGACTCGCTGGTCTGGTGGATCGTTACCCAGCAGGGCAGGAAGCGCCGGCGCATGCGGGCCTGCATGGAGGATCTCGAATGGCGGCACATCGCTTTTGTCAGACTCGGATCCAACGCGGAAATCGAAGCGTTCTTGCGTACCGTGAAAGGTATTCGCCCGTAGCTTAATCGAATCGTTGATTTTAGGCTGATTCAAAATCAAATCTTGATTTAGCCTGAAATGTGCGGTTGATCGTCTGGAAAGAGGAGCTGTAAAGTGCGCCGGGGCAAGCTATGGTGGTCGAAACCGGCTGTCTCATGCATCGTGCGCGTGACGGCCTGCCTGGTCTTCGCAGTCTGCGTAGTCTACACGGCGTTCATTCCCACTGCCGCCCTTTCCGTACCAGCCGTCGCCGTGCAGGTAGAAACCGAGGATAATACCGTGTTCTGGTCGACCACACTGAAGATGATCCGTGCGAAGTTCCCAGGGGTCTCGCAGCTTTCCACCGACAGCCTGCAGACCTGGCTGGAGGAGCCAGGGCAGGCGCAGATGGGGCGTCCGCTGCTTCTGGACGTGCGGGAGAAGGAGGAATACGAGGTCAGCCACTTGAAAGAAGCCGTACTTGCCGCTTCTGAGAAGGAGGCAATTGAGGTGCTTGAAGGCGTTCCTCCGGATCGGCCCGTCGTGCTCTACTGTTCCGTGGGCTACCGGTCGTCGGAGATGGCCGACTTCCTGCATAAGAGGGGATACGAAAAGGTCTACAACCTGGAAGGATCAATCTTCGCCTGGGCCAATGAGGGACGACCCGTCTATCAAGGTGACGAACGCGTACACGTTGTCCATCCCTATGACCGGGTGTGGGGCAAGCTGCTGAAGAAGGTGCTCAGGTCCTGGTGAGCCGTGTAAATTCCCTGCCTAGCGGTTTCTTCCGCCCCACCAGGAGCAGGTTCGCCGGCAGATTCTCCAGCGGCGCCTTGCCCTCCCAGTCCTGACGCCCGTCCCCGTATTCCTCCATGGCCGTGAGTTCGCATCCGCCATCCAGCATGGCGCGAACCATGTCCGATACCGTCCAGTGGAATTCGTAACTCGGGAGCGGTCCCGGATCACCTGAAAGATCCTCGGACCGGTCGTAGGTAAGGGGACCGTTGTCGAAGTAGTGGTATTCCTGCTTCAGCGGACCGGCCGAATGTTTCCAGATCCGGCGGAAGGGATGGTACTCGTTGACCATGAACAGTCCGCCTGGTTTAAGTATCCGAATGGCTTCTCCGTAGTAGCGCTTCAGATCGGACACCCACACGGCAACATGACCGCCCGTGTAGACAATGTCGAACCCACCACCAGGAGGGTCGCCCGGTCCGTCCGGTCCGTCCGGGTCTCCCGGCTCGTCCGGGTCGCCTGGTTCGTCCGGATCGCCAAGGCCTCCCAGCTCGGTCACGTCCGCCCGGTGAAAGGCGATCGATAGACCGAGTTCTTCCGCTCTTCCGGCGGCGATGTCCAGTTGGGCCTGCGAGATATCCACGGAGGTGACCCGGGCTCCGGCGACGGCCAGGGCGAAGGCTACCAGGTTGTCCCCGCTGCCCAGTACGCAGATGGACCGGCCGGACATGTCGCCGAGGTATTTCAGCTCGACGTCGTCCAGGGCGATGCGGATATCGCCCGGAATCCCGCGCCAGTCCACTTTGGCGTCAAAACCCGCCTGCCACTGGGCGGCAGCGGCGTCCCAGCCCCGGCGATTCGCCTCGTGCATGGGATGCCGGCACATGATCTTAAGTCCTTTCAGGTCCTTCGGGCCACCCAGACCTGTTCATTGCCATGCTCGAATGGACCACGCTGGAAGTCCCCGTAGAGCGCTTCGATTTCGTAGCCGCAAAGTTCGAGAAGATACTGCATCTCGAACCGATGGACATAGCGTAGATACAATGGGGTGGTGGTCTTCGAAATCACCCGGCCCTCGTCGTCCACTTCTTCGAAGAACCGGTGTTCCTCCAGCGTCTGCTCCAAGGGATCGTACCGGCGTGTATCCGAAACAAGGACGCGGCGTCCCGTCTCGGGATGGGTGAACGAACCCAAGTGATTGAGGGTGCCCCTGGGCGGTTTCATGTAGGCCGCGATCAACTCGATGCTGGGGTCGAACACGTTGAAAACCAGCCGTCCCCGGTCCGTCAGATGCGCGCGGATCCGCGTCAAGGCCCGGCGCTGGTCCTCGCCGCTCATCATGTGAAGGAACGCGCGGTACGGAATGATGGCCAGCGGAAAACGCCGCTCCAGGCTGAACGTCCTCATATCGCCTTCGACGATCTGCATGCGTTGTTTCGTTTCGTCCGGCAGCGCGTCCATCTTGCGGCGCGCCACCTCCAGCATCGCGGGAGCCCGGTCCAGCCCCACGATGGACACGCCCGACTCGGCGATCGGGATCGTGATCCGGCCCGTACCGCAACCGATCTCCAGCACGGGGCCTTCCGCCCTGGCGGCTTCCTCCACGTAGAATGCCTCGTCGCCTTCGAGTCCCGTCGAAAAGCTGTCGTATATCCCGGCGTCCGTCCTGTCGTATTCCGACATATCATGCACTCCTCATCCAAAAACAGCCTGATACCGGACAGCAATCCGCGGTCCGCTTCCAAATACTTTCAAGACACGTAGCCTGATCCTCGACTATTATACATATGTAGGGATGCAGGACAATACGATCCCGCGGGCTGTTGTCTGCCCTGACACTGAAGACCGTCAGGCATTTCCAGTTTTCCTGGCCATCCACACCTGTTCCGTTCCGCGATGTAACGGACTGCGACGGAAGTCCCCATATAGCGCTTCGACTTCGAAACCGCAGAGTTCGAGGAGGTGCTGCATCTCATACCGATACAGGTAGCGGTAGAAAATCGGAATGACCGTATTGGAAACCTCTTTGCCTCCATGGTCCAGTTCGTGGAAATACTGGTAGACTGTCACGCTCTGTTCAACCGGATCGAATTGCCTCGTATCCCACGCCATGACCCGGTTACCGGAATCCGGATGCGTGAACGTCCAGATATGATCCAGCGAACCGCCCGGTGTATCCAGGCTGGCGGCGATCACATCCGGACTGGGGGCCATCACGTCGAATACAAGCCGGCCATAGTCGGTCAGATGATCGTTGATGCGCTTCAGCGCGGTTCGCTGATCTTCTTCGGTCAACATGTAATTGAAGGTGCGATAGGGTATAACGACCAGGTTAAAGCGCCGATCCAGGTCGAAGGCCCGCATGTCATGATCGACGAGTCGTACGCGTTGCCTCGTTTTATCAGGCAGACGGGCGACTTTAGCCCGCGCGATATCCAGCATCGCCGGTGCCTGGTCGAGACCGACGACGGCTACGCCGGACTCGGCGATAGGGATCATGATCCGGCCGGTGCCGCAGCCGATCTCCAGCACGGGACCGCCGGCTTTCCGTGCCTCTTCCACGTAGAACGCCACGTCGCCGTCGATCCCTGTCGAAAAGCGATCGTAGAATCCGGCGTCCGTCCGGTCATACTCCGACAAAATGTAGTACTCCCAGGCAACTTCAACGCGATACCGGAATTTAGTGACCAGGAACACCAGGTATCGATTCAACAGTGAACGGGGTCGACCCGAAAACGCATCCGGACCCGGGAACGCATCTTGTAACTCGCATGAATATCCCGCACGAGAACATAAAAC